>DATDNN010000170.1:0-6606 GCA_036518255.1 Allosphingosinicella sp.
GAATTACGGTTTCGACCGCGTCCGCTTCCTCGCGCCCGTCCCTTCGGGGAAGCGCGTACGCGGCCATTTCCGCCTCGCCTCCATGGAGGAGAAGCGGCCGGGCCAGTGGCAGTCGCTTCACAACGTGACCGTGGAGATCGAGGGCGAGGACAAGCCCGCGCTTACCGCCGACTGGATCGGGCTTATATATGCCTGACCCAAGCAAATCGTGTTCCTGCGAAAGCAGGAACCCAGAGTTCAGCGCGACTGGGCTCCTGCTTTCGCAGGAGCACAAGGATGCTCATATGAAATCAGGATTGAAAGGAACCATTAGATGACCCGCGACGCAGTTATCGTTTCCACCGCCCGCACGCCGATCGGCAAGGCCTATCGCGGCGCATTCAACGCCACTCCTTCGCCGACCCTTGCCGCCCACGCCATCCGCGCCGCCGTCGAGCGTTCGGGCGTCGATCCTGCGGAGATCGAGGATGTGATCATGGGCGCCGCGCTCCAGCAGGGCGTGCAGACGACCATCGGCCGCACCGCCGCGCTCCGCTCCGGCCTGCCGGTCACCGTGTCCGGCATGTCGATAGACCGTCAGTGCGCGTCGGGCCTCATGTCGATCGCGACCGCCGCCAAGCAGGTGATTATCGACCGCATGGACGTGGTGGTCGCGGGCGGCGTCGAAAGCATCAGCCTCGTCCAGACTCCGGAAATGCGCGTGGGGCCGGACCCCGAACTCCTCGCCATGCACAACGGCGTCTACATGCCGATGATCAACACCGCCGAAGTGGTGGGCAAGCGCTACTCGGTCAGCCGCGAACGGCAGGACGACTATGCGCTTCGTTCGCAGCAGCTGACCGCCAAGGCGCAGGCCGAAGGCAAGTTCGACGACGAGATCATTTCCGTCACGACGAAAATGGCGGTGAAGAATAAGGAAACCGGCGAGACCTCCATGCAGGAAGTCACGATCGCCAAGGACGAAGGCAACCGGCCGGAAACCACGCTGGAGGGCCTCCGCGCGCTGCAGCCGGTCATGGGCCCGGACGCGATGATCACCGCGGGCAATGCCAGCCAGTTGTCGGACGGCGCGTCGGCCTGCGTCGTCATGGAAGCGAGCGTCGCCGCCGCGCGCGGTCTCACCCCGCTCGGCCGCTATCTCGGCATGGCGGTGGCGGGCACCGAGCCCGACGAAATGGGCATAGGCCCGGTCTTCGCGGTACCCAAGCTCCTGAAGCGCTTCGGCCTCACCATCAACGATATCGACCTCTGGGAACTCAACGAAGCCTTCGCCGTCCAGGTGCTCTATTGCCAGGACCGGCTCGGCATTCCGGACGAGAAGCTGAACGTCAACGGCGGCGCCATCTCCATCGGCCACCCCTATGGCATGTCGGGCGCCCGCATGACTGGGCACATCCTGATCGAGGGCAAGCGCCGGGGCGCCAAGTACGTTGTCGTCACAATGTGCGTCGGCGGCGGCATGGGCGCGGCGGGGCTGTTCGAGATCCTGTAAGACCGCCCCTGCGCGTCACCCCGGCGAAAGCCGGGGTCTCACGCCGGAAGGGCGCCTGCTACAGGAGATTCCGGCTTTCGCCGGAATGACGCGGCGGATAGGGATGGAGGATGATCAAAGGCCTCCTCCCTCTCCTGCTCGTCCTCAGTGCACCGGCCTCCGCCTCGAAGCCGCTGCCGCTGGTCGACCTTACCGACGATTTCACAGCCGTGTGGGATGAGAGCGCGTCGCTCGACGAGGCTGGCCGGCTGGCCGCGTTCAAGGCGCGCTTCTCCACCCTCCTCCCCGGCTTCTATTCGGCGGAGCGGGTCAGCGCCGAGCCTGCCAAATATGACGAACATCTGCTGAAGGGCCTTCGTGCTTTCCCCACGCAACGGGCAGGGATCGAGGATGTCAGCCACCGGTTCGCCGCCATGCTGGCACCGGCGCGCGACAGTTTCGAAGCGGCGGTCGGGCCGCTTGGCGACATGCCGGATATCTACCTCATCAACAGCTTCGGCGAGATGGACGGGGGCACCCGGATGCTGGGCGGCAGATCACACCTCGTCTTCGGCGCGGACATGATCGCCAAGCTGCACGGGCAGCACAATATTCAGCCCTTTTTCCATCACGAGCTGTTCCACGTCTATCACGGGAGCCGCTTCGAGGGATGCGAGCAGGTGTGGTGCGGTCTATGGACCGAAGGATTGGCAACAGCGGCGGCGGAGCGGCTCAATCCCGGCGCGACTCAGGCCGAGCTGCTGCTCACCTTTCCGGAACCCCTCGGCGCCGCGTTTGACGATCATCCCATCGAGGCGCTGTGCCTCGTTTCGGGCAAGCTCGGCGAGGATGCTTCGAAAAGTGCACTCTTCATCGGATCGAAGCGCCCGAACGACATTCTACCGCCCCGCATCGGCTATTTTGTCGGATACATCATCGCGTCCGAAGCCATCCAGCAGGCCAGCACCCGTCTGAAAGCCGAGGGGAAGAGCGATGCGCATGTTCTGGCTGATCTTGCGCAGCTGGGGCCGGAACAAGTCCGGCCGCTCATCGAAAAGACTGTCGCCACAATGGTGGATTGCGAATCCCGATGAAGAAAGGCGCCTTCCTCGTGCACAAATTGCGGGTGGATGCCCACGCCGCATGGCTGTCCGCGCGCGATCCGCGCACGCCTTGGGCCGCGCGGCTCTTCGGGTTGCTGGTGACGGCCTATGCGCTCTCGCCGATCGACCTTATCCCGGATTTCATCCCTGCCCTCGGACTTTTGGACGACGCGATCCTGATCCCGCTCGGTATCTGGCTGTTCGTGAAGATGCTGCCGGAGGGCGTGTTCGAGGCGCATCGGGCCGAGGCGGAAGCCGCGTCCGAACGGCCGGGCTCCGCCTGGGGCGCGGCGATCGTGGTGACGCTCTGGATATTGGCCGCCCTGCTGATCTGGCGACTGCTAGCCTTCAACTACGAGTGAGCGGCCGTCATTCCGGCGAAAGCCGGAATCTTGCCATGGAAAGACGCTTTAGCCGTCACGAGACCCCGGCCTCATCGAGGGTGACGCCGAAGCGCCTATGATCCGTCCAATACGCTCCGCACCTTGGCGGCAAGCTGGTCGATGCCGAACGGCTTGGGCAGGAAGTTGGTGCCCGGATCGAGCACGCCGTTATGAACGACAGCGTTGCGGGTATAGCCGGTCGTGTAGAGCACCTTCATTTTCGGCAGTTTGGCCGCGGCCTCGTCGGCAAGCTGGCGGCCGGTCATTTCCGGCATCACGACATCGGTGAAGAGCAAGGTGACGTCCTGCCCGGCATCGATCATCCGCAGCGCTTCATTGCCATTGGGGGCGTGGACGACCGTATAACCGAGCTCGCGCAATGCCTCGACCGAATAATTGCGCACCCTCTCCTCGTCCTCGACGACCATGACGATCTCGGACACGGTGCCGCCCCGCGGCGCTTCCACGACTTTCGGGACCGGCGCCGGCTCCTCGCCATAAAAGCGGGGCAGGTAGATTTTCACGGTCGTGCCGACGCCGGGCTCCGAATAGATTTTCACATGTCCGCCGGACTGGCGGACGAAACCGAACACCTGGCTGAGGCCGAGGCCGGTGCCCTTGCCCACGCCCTTTGTGGTGAAGAAGGGATCGAAGGCCTTCTGCATCACGTCGGCATCCATGCCGCTGCCCGTGTCGCTGACCGCGATCATCACATATTGGCCGCTCGGCACTTCATATTCGCGGGCATAGGAATCGTCGATCAGGACATTGCCGGTCTCGATCGTCAGCCGCCCGCCGCCCGGCATCGCATCGCGGGCGTTGACCGACAGGTTGAGGATCGCATTTTCCAGCTGGCTGACATCGGCATTCGTCCGCCAGAGACCAGCCGACAGCACGGTTTCCACCAATATGTCGTCGCCAAGCGTGCGGGCCAGCAATTCGGTCATGCCCACGACCATGCGGTTGGCGTCGAGCGGTTCGGGCTGCAATGGCTGCTGGCGGGAGAAAGCGAGCAGTCTCTGGGTGAGCGACGCGGCGCGCGAGGCGCCATCCATCGCCGCGTCGATATATCTGGCGACGTCCCGCTCGCCTTTGTCCAGCCGGCGCTGGAGAAGGTTGAGGCCGCCGATCACCACGGCGAGCATATTGTTGAAATCGTGCGCGATGCCGCCGGTTAGCTGGCCGATCGCCTCCATCTTCTGCGACTGGCGCAAGGCCGCCTGCGTGCGCTCCAGCTCCGCCGTCCGCTCCGCCACGCGTTCCTCGAGCGTCGCGTTGAGCGCGTGCAGGTCGGCCTGGGCGCGGGCGCGCTCCACGGCGTCCCAGGTGCGCTGGGCGACGTCGTTCGCGAGCGATATCTCTTCCGCCGTCCATTGCCGCAGCATAGGCTCGTGCAGGTAGAAGAGCGCGCGAAGCGCAGCCCCCGCGATCAGCGGCACGACGATCAACGCCCGGCAACCGATCCGGTCCCAGCTTTCGGCATAATCCAAGCCGGCACGGGGATCGGTGCGGCAATCGTCCACCACCAATATATGCCCCGCGCGCAATTCGGCGATGATGTTGGGCCCGAAGCTGTCGAGCATGTGGGTTTCGCCCGCGAGGCTTGCGGTACCTTCGGCCGTCCAGTCCCGCGCAACACTCACCTTCTCGCCGCTCGCGTCCACATCGCCATAACCGGCGCGCGATACCCCGAGATGCCGGCCAAGCGCCTGCGCCGCCGCGACCGGCGCATCGCCCGGCTCCGTGGCGGCCCGCAATATGTCGTTGAGCTTCAGCAAAAACGTCTGCCGGTCTTCCGCCACCTTCAGTTCGTGAATGTCGGTGCAGGTGCCGAACCAGCGCACGATGCGGCCCGCCGTGTCGCGCACCGGCTGGGCGCGGCCCAGCACCCAGCGATATTGGCCGCTGCGGTGCCGCAGGCGATATTCGATATGATAGGGCTCGCCGGTTTCCAGACAGTGCCGCCACACGTCCCAGGCCCGGTCCTGATCCTCGGGGTGGAACATGCCATTCCATCCCTCCCCGTCCGTCGAACCATAAGGAACGCCGGTATATTCGTACCAACGGTCGTTGTAATAATCGTGAAAGCCGTCCGGAAGCGTCGACCAGATCATCTGGTTGATCGAATTGGCAATACCGCGAAACTTCTCTTCGCTCTCACGCAAGGCCACAATGGCTTCGGCCCGAGCCACCGCGTCCCAGCTGAGTTCCGCAACCTCCTCGGCGAGCGCGATCTCCTCGACGTCCCAGCGGCGCGGATCGGCCTGATTGATGTAGAGCCCCGCCTGCCATACCCCGCCCCGGACGAGCGGCACGCCAATGCCCGCGCGCGTGCCCGTCGCCGGGATGGCGGTACCGGGATGGTCGGCCAGGCTGTCTTCCATGACGAAGGTGCGGCCGCTGCGTATGGCCTCGTTATAGGCGGCGCCGAAGATGCGGCTGTCCGTCTCGCCCACATGGATGGGCAACATGCCGCCGCTCCACCCCGGCCCGAACTGGATCACGTCCCCTTCGACCCGGTAGAAACCAGCGCGGTCGGCACCAAGCTGGCGCCCCACCCCCTCGGCGACGAGGGAGAGAATGGTGTCGGCATCGGAAAGGGAGCGGAGCCGTTCTGACAGGGCCAGAATGAAACTGCGCCGCTCCGCCGCCAGGCGCAGGGCTTCCTCGGCCGCCTTGCGCTCGGTGATCTCGAACGTGACGCCGGGAAAGCGCACCGGCTTCCCGTCCTCGTCCAGCGTGGCGCGTCCCTGGGCCATGACCCAGCGGATCGCCCCGTCCGGCTGGACCAGCCGGTATTCCTCGGAAAAGAGGTCGCCCGTGCGCAGGATTTCGGCGATCCGCGCCTCGACGCGGCCGCGGTCTTCGGGATGGATACCCGCGAAGAATTCGGCGACTGGCGCCCCTTCGGCGGCCTTTTCGGGATCGACGCCGTAAATGCCGGCGAAACGCGCGTCGGCCCTTACCCGGTCGCTCGGGACATCCCAGTCCCACGTGCCGACGCTGCTCGATGCGCCGAGCGCCAGTTCCAGCCGTTCCTGGCTTTCGCGCAGCGCCCTTTCCGCCAGGATCTGGGCCGTGGTTTCATGTCCCTGATTGAGAATGCCGACGATAGCGCCATGTTCGTCGCGGATCGGCGTGAAACTGTAATTCCAGTAGGTTTCGTGCGGAACGCCGCCCCGTTCCATGGGCAGCATCTGGTTGAAGGTCGAAAAGCCTTCGCCGGTTTCCATCACATGCTGGAACTGGGGTTCGATAATGTCCCAGATGTCCTGCCACACCTCTCCGCCCGGCCGCCCAAGCGCCCAGGGATGACGCTCGGCGGGGATCGGCGCCCAGGCATCGTTATAGAGAAGCCGAAGCTCCCGCCCCCAATAGATGGAGGTCGGCAGGCTCGAATGCAGGCAGATGCTGATCGCGGTGCGGAGCGCGGCGGGCCAGCTTTCGGGCGCGCCGAACGGCGTGGCCTCCCAGTCGAACGCACGGATGCGGGCGCCCATGTCGCCGCCCCCGGCCAGGAAAGATGGAATGGCAACAGAGGCGGAGGCCACGGATTTCCTTTGCGGAGACGACGGGTTGTAACAACCGGCACGCCGCAAAGATGCGCCGGAGCGAAAAAAATTACTCAGGCGTCATGACCGGCGATCCA
>DATDNN010000171.1:0-4056 GCA_036518255.1 Allosphingosinicella sp.
CGAGGACGAGAGCGAAGACGAGATTTCCGAAAAGACCGCCGGCCCCTCATTCAAGGAAGAGGAAGAGCCGGAGGAAGAGGCGTCGGCCGACGAGGATGACGAGCTCACCGAACGTCGTGCGCAGCGTCCGGCCGAGGATGACGATGAGGATAATGCCCTCTCGCTCGCCGCCATGGAGGAATTGCTGAAGCCACAGGCGCTTGAGAAATTCGCCAGCATCACCGCGCTCTTCAAGAAATTTTCGAAGCTCCAGACCGCGCGCATGGAAGCCATGGGCGCGGGGCAGGAATTCCCGAAAGCCGACGAGAACAAATATCAGAAGCTGCGCGAGGAGCTGACGGCCGAAGTCGAAAGCGTCCAGTTCCACCAGCAGAAGATCGAATATCTCGTCGACCAGCTCTACAGCTACAACCGGCGCCTCACGACGCTCGGCGGCCAGATGCTGCGCCTCGCCGAGCGCCACAAGGTGCCGCGCAAGGCCTTCCTCGACGCCTATATGGGCCACGAGCTTGACGAGAACTGGACCGAGAAGGTCTGCAATATCGACAAGAAGTGGAACGCCTTCTGCACCGACGAAGCGGCCGCCATCGAGCGCATCCGCGCCGAGGTGAGCGAGATCGCGCAGGCGACCGGCATGAGCCTTGGCGAATTCCGCCGCATCGTGAACCAGGTCCAGAAGGCCGAGCGCGAGGCGCGGATCGCGAAGAAGGAAATGGTGGAGGCTAACCTGCGCCTCGTCATCTCCATCGCGAAAAAGTATACGAACCGCGGCCTCCAGTTCCTGGATTTGATCCAGGAGGGCAATATCGGCCTCATGAAGGCGGTCGATAAATTCGAATATCGCCGCGGCTACAAATTCTCGACCTACGCCACCTGGTGGATCCGGCAGGCCATCACCCGTTCGATCGCCGATCAGGCGCGCACGATCCGCATCCCGGTCCACATGATCGAGACGATCAACAAGCTCGTCCGCACCGGCCGCCAGTTCCTCCACGAATTCGGCCGCGAGGCAACGCCGGAGGATCTCGCCGAACGCCTATCCATGCCTTTGGAGAAGGTGCGCAAGGTGATGAAGATCGCCAAGGAGCCGATCTCCCTCGAAACGCCGATCGGTGACGAGGAAGACAGCCATTTGGGCGATTTCATCGAGGACAAGAACGCCGTCATCCCCGTAGACGCCGCGATCCAGGCGAACCTCAAGGAAACGGTGACGCGCGTCCTCGCCTCCCTCACCCCGCGTGAGGAACGCGTGCTGCGCATGCGCTTCGGCATCGGCATGAATACCGATCACACGCTGGAGGAAGTCGGCCAGCAGTTCAGCGTGACCCGCGAACGTATCCGCCAGATCGAGGCGAAGGCGCTGCGGAAGCTCAAACATCCGTCGCGCAGCCGCAAGATGCGGTCTTTCCTCGACCAGTAAGCCTGCTCGTCATTGCGAGGCGCTAGCGGCGAAGCAATCCAAGAGGCCAAAAGCTCCCTTGATTGCTTCGCTGCGCTTGCAATGACGACGGTTGGACCGCAACCTTACGCCCGACCACGCATTTCTCTCCTGCAACGCGCGAGGAGAAACCCGTCATGGCCAGCAGGCACAAGATCGCGATCGTCGTTGGCAGCCTTCGCGAAGGCAGTATCAATCGTAAAGTCGCCCGCTCCATCTGCGCCTTCGCGTCCGACAAGCTCGATTGCAGCATGGTCGAGATCGGCGATCTCCCTCTCTACAATCAGGATCATGATAGCGATCCACCCGAGCAATATGTCCGCCTCCGCCGGGAGATCGCGGCGGCGGACGGCATTCTCTTCTGCACACCTGAATATAATCGCGGTGTGCCCGGCGTGCTGAAGAACGCCATCGATATCGGCTCCCGCCCCTATGGGCAAAGCGTCTGGGACAAGAAGCCTGCCGGGATCATCAGCGCGTCGCCGGGCGCGATCGGCGGCTTCGGCGCCAATCACCAGCTCCGCCAGACCTGCGTGTTCCTCAACATGCCGGTGATGCAGCAGCCCGAGGCCTATCTCGGCCATGTCACCGACGACAGTTTCGATGAGGGCGGTTGCATTAAGGAAGGACCACTTAAGGTCTTGATCCTCAACCTCGCCGCGGCCTTCGCGGACTGGGTGGATTTGATCGTGCGGTCGCGGCAGCTGCTCGCCGAAGACGCGGCGCATGCGGGGAAGGCCTGATCCCTGGGCCGAAAGCCCAAGCTCGCACTAAACCCCGCACTACGCGCCAAAAGCCTGCCCATGCGCCAACATTTCGCTCTCCCTCCTTCCGTTCGCTTCGAGGGAAGTCGAGAAGCAGGAACGGGCACCCCGTTTTCCGGACGGGGCTTGAACGAATGGCGTTCAGCGTCGCCGGAAAACTTGGTGGAATATCCCAACATTTGGCAAACGAATTGCCATTCACCTCCGCCCACACGCCCGCCACTCTCGGTAACATCCTGCAAAATCACCAGATATCTAATCTGGCACGCCTCCTGCTCTGGAGAAAGCAAATCTGCTTTCAAAGGAGTCCAAAATGGAAACGACCGCCCGCCAGAACCTCTTCACCCGCGACGATACCTTCTTCGGCATCTGCCAAGGCCTGGGCGAGGATCTCGGCGTCAGCCCCGACCTTTTCCGCGTCGCGATGATCCCGGCGCTATTCTTCTTCCCGGTGCAGACCCTCGCCGTCTATTTCGGCGCGGGTGCCGTGGTTCTGAGCTCGCGGCTCGCCTTTCCGGTGCTGGGGCGGAAGGCAAAGAAGGCCGGACGAGCGCCGACGACCAAGACCGGAGCCGGGAGCGAACTGCGCGAATACGTGATGGAGGCGGCGGAGGACGCACTGGATCTGGCGGCCTGACCCTCGTTCATCCGCACCGTTTCGGACCCATCCGTCCCCTTTCGGGACGATGCGTAAACTTCGCCTTTACCCAATTTGGCTAAACCCGATCCGGGGTACGGGAATGCTCTTGTTGGAGGTTGGGCAGCATGATGGTGGCTGAAGTCAGGCAGCTGGACGTCTCGCGCGGCGCCAGTTTGCTGTTCGCCCATGTAATGGAAAGCGGAAGTGCCGCCCACCCCTATGTGCGGAGCGCAGCACTGACGCCGGTGCGCGGCAATGCTGCTAATCTCGCCGATGCGGTTCATTCTCTTTGCACGCTCCACGCTCGCTATCCGAGCGTCATCGAGCAGGCGGCGGTGCGGAACGAGGATCCCTTCGCGGCCGAATGGTTCGCCGCAGCCTCGCGTGCCTTCACCGCCGAACGCAATCTTCTCGCCAAGCTCGTTGTAACGGTGGGCCCGATCCCCGCGACCCCAGGCGCGGGTACGAGCGATGCCATGGCGATCAGCCAGCAGCGCGCGATCACGATGCTTGCCGAGTCGGAACGGCGCGGCTGCGGACTGGGCACGGCGCTCGCCCTCGCCCTCGACTGGTTCCACATCCGCCACGTGCTCGATTCGGCTGCGCAATATTTCGGCATCGTGCCGCCGCCCAATCGGTTCACCGACGAAAATGCGATTGCCGAAGTCGCCTATGCGGCCTCGGCTCACCCGGCGGTGGAGCGCGCCATGCTGTTCGGCGCGGAGCAGATCGTGCTTCAGCATCATGGCCTCTGGGGCGTACTGGAGGCCCGGCAGCTTGCGCGGGCGGGGCGCTGACTTCTCCTTAACTTGCCTGGCCCAGCGGGCTCGCTTATGCCTCGGCCATGCGCTTCGAAGGCACCAGCAATTATGTCGCGACCGACGATCTGAAGGTCGCCGTCAACGCCGCCGTCACCCTCCGCCGCCCCCTTCTGGTGAAGGGCGAACCGGGGACCGGCAAGACCGTCCTTGCGCATGAAATCGCGAAGGCAACCGGCGCGCCGCTCATCGAATGGCATGTGAAATCGACCACCAAGGCGCATCAGGGCCTCTATGAATATGATGCGGTGGGGCGTCTGCGCGACGGCCAGCTCGGCGATCCGCGCGTGCACGAGATCGGCAATTATATCCGCAAGGGGAAGCTATGGGAGGCGTTCACGTCCGAAACCCTCCCCGTTCTCCTCATAGACGAGATCGACAAGGCGGATATCGAAT
>DATDNN010000172.1:0-12265 GCA_036518255.1 Allosphingosinicella sp.
CGTTCTCCTCACCTTCATCTGGGGATCGACCTGGCTCGTCATCCGCGACCAGCTGGGCACGGTGCCGCCGGTCTGGTCGGTCACCTATCGCTTCACCGTGGCCGCCGCCGCGATGTTCGCCTATGCGCGCCTCACCGGCGCATCGCTCCGGATCGGGGCGGAGGGGCATCGCCTCGCGCTCCTCTTCGGCATCCCGCAATTCTTCCTCAACTTCAATTTCGTCTACCAGGCCGAACAGCATGTGACCTCGGGCCTTGTCGCCGTCGTCTTCGCCCTGCTGATGGTGCCAAACGCCCTGCTCGGCCGGATTTTCCTGAAGCACCGGATAAGCGCCGGTTTCCTTCTCGGTTCGGCCATCGCCATGGCCGGTATCGCCCTCCTTTTCGTGCAGGAGATGCGGACGAGCGACGTGCCCGCCTCTGAAATATGGATTGGGATCGGCCTTACGATCTGCGGCGTCCTGTCGGCGTCGGTCTCGAACGTCCTCCAGGCCTCGCAGCGCCTCCGGAGCCGACCCATCGCGAGCATGCTCGCCTGGGGCATGCTCTACGGCGTTCTCGCCGACGCGGCATTCGCGCTCCTGACCGCAGGGCCACCCGTAGTCGAAACCCGCCCCGCTTATCTTGGCGGCATCCTTTATCTTGGCCTCGCCGCATCGGCGCTCGCCTTCCCGCTCTATTTCGGGATCATCCGGGCGGTGGGGCCCGCCAAGGCCGCCTATAACAGCCTGCTCGTGCCGATCATCGCCATGGCCCTGTCGACGATCTTCGAACATTATGTCTGGTCGCCGCTCGCCATTTCAGGGGGGCTGCTTGCGCTCGCGGGTCTGTTCATTGCGCTTCGCGAACGGAGCCCGGCAAGATAGCAGCCGCCGCACCAGCGCATACCGCTTTACCCGCATTGCGGTCGGAAGGAGCGGCCCCTAAATCCTTTTCATGCCTGACGCCCAGACCACCCAAGCCGCAATACCCTCCGCCGTCCGCCGCGAGGATTATCGCCCGCCCGAATGGCTGGTGCCCGACATCGCGCTCGACTTCGATCTGGATGCGGAACGGACGGTGGTGCGTGCACGTCTTGTCGTTGAACGCAATGGCGCGGGAGATGCGCCGCTGCGGCTTAACGGCGAGGGTCTGACATTATGTTCCGTTAGGGTAGATGGCGCCCCCGCCGACTACACATATGAGGACGACATCCTTACCATCGCCGGTGTGAAGAGCGGCGGGGTCGTGGAGACGGTGGCGGAAATCGCGCCGGCCGCCAATACTCAGCTCATGGGTCTTTATGCCTCCGGCGGCATATTATGCACCCAGTGCGAGGCGGAAGGGTTCCGGCGCATCACCTTCTTCCCCGACAGGCCGGATGTGCTCAGCCGCTATTCGGTCCGTATGACCGCGGACAAGACCCGATATCCGGTGTTGCTCGCCAATGGCGATCCGGTGGCCTCGGGCGATCTCGAAGGCGGCCGCCACTGGGCGGAATGGAACGATCCCTTCCCCAAGCCCTGTTATCTTTTCGCCATGGTCGCGGGCGACCTTCAGGCGAATCGCGACACATTCGTTACCCGCACCGGCCGCACCGTCGATCTTGGCATCTGGGTGCGCGAGGCCGACCTTCCGAAAACCGCCCATGCCATGACGGCCTTGAAAGCATCGATGGCCTGGGACGAGAAGGTTTATGGACGCGAATATGATCTCGACGTGTTCAATATCGTCGCGGTCAGCGATTTCAACTTCGGCGCGATGGAGAATAAGGGCCTCAACATCTTCAATTCGCGCTATATCCTTGCCGATCCCGATACGGCGACCGATGCGGATTATGACGCGATCGCGGGCGTGGTCGCGCACGAATATTTTCATAACTGGTCGGGCAATCGCGTCACCTGCCGCGACTGGTTTCAGCTGAGCCTCAAGGAAGGCTTCACCGTCTTCCGCGACCAGCAATTCTCCGCCGATCAGGGCAGTGCGGCGGTGAAGAGGATCGAGGACGTCCGCGCCCTTCGCGCGGTCCAGTTTCCCGAAGATGCAGGGCCGCTCGCTCACCCCATTCGCCCGGAAAGCTATATCGAGATTTCGAATTTCTACACTGCGACGGTCTACGACAAGGGCGCGGAAGTCATCCGCATGCTGCACACGATATTGGGTCCGAAGGGCTTTCGCGCTGGCACCGACCTCTATTTCGACCGACATGATGGGGAAGCAGCGACGTGCGAGGAGTTCGTGAAGGCGATGGAGGATGCAAGCAGCACCGATCTTTCCGCGTTCCGGCGCTGGTATGCACAAGCCGGAACGCCGCGTGTCCGGGCCGCGCTGCGTCACGACGAAGGATCGGGCCGTGCCCACCTTTTGTTGGAGCAGCAGGTACCGCCGACCCCGGGCCAACCGGAAAAGCAGCCCGTGCCGATCCCGCTGAAGGTCGCCCTGTTCGGCGAGGTGACGGGTGAGAAATATGCCGAACGATTGCTGGTGCTTGAGGAGAGCGACCAAGAAATCCTGTTCGATGGGATCGGCGAGCGTCCTGTGCTGTCGATCAATCGCGACTTTTCGGCGCCCGTCGTGATCGAGGCGGAGCGCTCGGCCGAGGATCTCGCTTTCCTGTCGGCCCATGATGACAATCCCTTCGCTCGCTACGAGGCGATGCAGCAGCTGATGCTCGATACGTTGATCGCGGCCGTTCGACACGGCGCTGTGGATCATGGACCGGTCATCGAGGCGGTGCGGCAAACGCTCACCGATCCGTCACTCGATCCGGCCTTTATCGCGGAGGCGGTGCTGCTGCCGAGCGAAGCCTTTATCGGCGACCAGATGGAGGTGGTCGATCCCGACGCGATCCACGCGGCGCGGGAGCGGCTGCGCGCGAATCTCGGCTCCGAACTGGAGCAGGCCTGGCGCGGCGCCTATACCTCCAACGCCGCCAATCGTTTCGAATATTCGCCAGCGGCCAAAGGCGCGCGGCGGCTGCGCACCGTCTCGCTCGGCTATCTGATGGCAGGCGGGGCGGAGGATGCACCCGCCCTCGCCATGCGGCAGTTTGCGGAAGCCGACAACATGACCGACCGGCAGGGTGCGCTCGGCGCCCTCGTTAACAGCGAGGCGCCGGAGCGGGAGGAGGCGCTCTCCGCCTTTTACACACGTTATCGGGCAAATGCGCTCGTCATCGACAAATGGTTCAGCGTGCAGGCGCTATCGACCCGCGCCGATACGGGTGCGGTGGTGCGCGCGCTGGCCGAACATCCCGATTTCACGCTCGCTAACCCCAATCGCATGCGTGCATTGGTCGGCGGTTTCGCGGCGAACCAGCGTGCGCTCAACGCCGCCGACGGCAGCGGCTACCGCTTCCTCGCCGATATGATCCTCGCCGTCGACAAGCTCAATCCGCAGACCGCCGCGCGGCTTGTGCCGCCACTCGGCCGCTGGCGCCGCTTCGATGCCGGGCGCGCGGAAAAGATGCAGGCGGAGCTTCGCCGTATCGTGGGAACCGGGGATTTGTCGAAGGACGTGTTCGAGCAGGCGTCGAAGAGCCTGGGGTGATTTTATCCATGGGCCCTGCGAAAGCAGGAACCAAGCAGCGAAGGAATAGGAAAGGTATAAGACACCGGGCTCCTGTTTTCACAGGAGCCCAAAAGAAGTCAGCCGCCGTTAAGCCAGGCGGCGACTTCGCCTGCCACCTGATTGGCGACTTGATTGAGCGCCGGGCCTGCACTTTTGACGTCGATGTCCGCCAATGGCGCACGCGCTTCGAAGCGGCGGGTGCGAACGGTGCTGCCCGGACCGGCCAAAGCGGCGTCATAGACGATCACCGCTTCGCCGCGATCGGCGTCGATGCCGAAGCTTTGCAGTTGGCCGGTGAGCACGATGCCCGGCTCGAAGGTTGTCTGACGTGCATCAATTACGACGCGTCCGCTTGCCGCGATAGTTTCGGTCAATAGGCGGCCGAACAGGGCGTTGGGCTGTTCCACCCATTGCGCGTCCTTCAGATAGGCGAGTTCCGTCGTGCCGGTGCGTACCGGAACGCGCGTTACGCGCAGCTCCTGCGGTACGGTGGGAAGGGAGACGATCACCGTGTCGGATTGCGGCGCGCTGTTGGTCGTGCCTTGCGTGCGAACCTGGCTCGAGGTGAGCGTCAGCAGCGACTTCGGTGGCTTCGCACCAAAGCTGATGCAGCCGGAAAGAGCGATCAGGGCCGCGAGCGGCGCGGCGAGGCGGGGATGCTTTAAGTTCATTTCTTATAATCCGGCAATTTGGGTTCACCGATAATCGATCCCGCCCCTTGCTGGTCGACCCGCGTCGTGATCGAGCGGAGGGCGTCGGACGTTTCACGCAGGTCGCGGACGAGCTGGCCGATTTCAGGAAGCGTCTGCTTCGAGAAGTTCTGAACGCCCGGCCGCGCATCGTTGATGGTCGTATCGAGTGTGTTGAGGCTGCGTTCCGCGGCACGAATGGTGCTGCGAAGATCGGTGATCAGCGGCCTGCCTTGCTCGTTGAGGAGCTGGTCCGCCGAGCCCGCAACGCGCGCCCAGGCGTCGGCTGCTTCGCCTGCCTGGCGCACCGCGATGCGCGCTTCGGCGAGCGTCGCGGCAATTTCGGGCGAGCGATCCGCGAGCGAACCCGATATCCGCTCGACATTGTCGAGAATGGCGGCGAGCGATTGCTGGTTCTTATCGTTCAAGAGCTCGGTCACGCGCTCGGTCAGTGTCGAAACGCGCTCCAGCAATTGCGGCGCGCTGTTGAGAAGGGCGCCCAAGCCCCCGGGCTTTGTCGGGATGACCGGCACGTCGAACGGACATTGCGAACGCGCATTCCGTTCGGGGCAGACGAGCGGCGGCGGTGTCCGTCCGCCGGTGTCCGTTGGCGGCTCCAGCTGGATTTCGGATACGCCGGTAAAGCCGACGCCCTGGATGGTGGCGGTGGTGCCGCGGACGACAGGCGTATCATTCTGCACGGATATGCGAACCCGCACGAATTCCGGTGTCTTGGGCATCAGGCTGATCGTCCGCACCTGCCCAACCGGCACGCCGGAAAAGGTGACGCTGCTGCCCTTGTTGAGGCCGCTTACGCCCTGGCGGAAGAAGATGTCATATTCCTTCTCCTGATCGCCGCCAGTATTGGCAAGCCAGATCAGAAAGACGACGACGGCAACAACCATCGCAAGGACGACGGAGCCGACGAATACATGGTTCGATCTATTTTCCATTAGGCATCAGCCCCTGCCGTTTCCGCCGCCTGGGCTGCCCGCCCGCGGGGCCCGCGAAAATATTCCTGAATCCATTCATGGTCCAAAGCAAGTAGTTCCGGAATCGTTCCAATTGCCACCACTTTCCTGTCGGCGAGCACCGCCACGCGATCACAAATGGCGTAAAGCGTGTCGAGATCGTGAGTGATCAGGAAGACGGTGAGGTCCAGATTCTTCTGAAGTTCCTTTACCAGCTGATCGAAGGCGGCGGCCCCGATCGGATCGAGTCCGGCCGTGGGCTCGTCGAGGAAAAGCAGTTCGGGATCGAGGGCGAGGGCGCGGGCGATGCCGGCGCGCTTCCGCATGCCGCCCGACAATTCGGACGGATATTTCACTGCGGCTTCCGGCGGTAGGCCGCTCATCGCGATCTTGTAGGTCGCGATCTCGTCGAGCAGTTGCGCGTCGATGCGCGGAAAGAATTCGCGGATCGGCACCTGCACGTTTTCGGCAACGGTGAGGGTAGAGAAAAGCGCTGCGCCCTGGAACAGCACACCCCAGCGGCGGCGGATATTTTTGGCTTCGTTTTCGTCGCGGCCGACCATCGACTGGCCGAACACCTCGATCTCGCCCGCGTCGGGCGTCTGAAGACCGATGATCGATCGCATCAGCACCGATTTTCCGGTGCCGGACCCCCCGACCACGCCCAATATCTCGCCGCGCCGAACGTCGAGATCGAGATTTTCGTGCACCACCTGATCGCCGAACGCATTCCTGAGGCCGCGCACCGAGATGACGATATCTTCCTGCCCGCTCATATCCAGCCGACCTCCGAGAAGAAGACGGCGAAAAAAGCGTCGAGCACGATGACAAGGAAGATCGCCTGCACCACGGCCGAGGTCGTGCGCAGGCCCACTTCCTCGTTATTCCCTTCCACCTGCATGCCCTGGAAGCAACCGGCGATCCCGATGATCGCGCCGAAGACCGGCGCCTTGATGAGCGAGATCCACACGTCTGTGATCGGCGTTACCTCGCGTATGCGCTGGATGAAAGTAACGGGCGGAATGTCGAGGGACACCCAGCAGAGAAGGCCGCCGCCGATGACGGCGATGACAGAGGAATAGAAGCCGAGGAGCGGCATCATCAGCACGGTCGCCATGACGCGGGGGAGAACGAGGGCCTCCATGGGCGAGACGCCGATCGTCCGCATCGCATCCACTTCCTCGGCGAGCTTCATCGATCCGAGCTGGGCCGCAAAGGCGCTTCCCGAACGCCCCGCAACCATGATCGCGGTCATGAGCACGCCAAGTTCCCGGAAGCTGAGTCGCCCGACGAGATTGATGGTGAAGACTTCGGCGCCGAACTGGCGGAGCTGCACCGCGCCCTGCTGGGCGATGACGATGCCGATCAGAAAGCTCATCAGCCCGATGATGCCGAGGGCGTGGACCCCGACGACTTCGAAACGCTGCACCGTCGCATTGAAGCGGAACCGGCGCGGGCGCTTGATCACATTCCAGGTGGTGACGAGGACACCTCCGAAGAAGCCGAGCAGGCCGAGGAGCGTCCGCCCCGCAAGAACGGTCGACGTGCCCATTTGATCGAGGATCTGGATGGAGGCGGGGCGCTGATCTGGGCGGATTTTCGCCGGACGGTCGGCCGCCGCGACGTTTTCTAAAAGGAAGCAGGTGCTTTCATCGGCGCCGCGCACTTCGGCATCATGATCGCGTACGAGCCGGTGAATGAGCCAGGCGCCCACCGTATCCATCCGCTCGACGCCGCTCACGTCCACGACCATGCCACGTCCCTCCACCTCCTTCAGCCGGTCGGGAAGGCGGCCAAGACGGGCAAGTGTGAGCGGGCCGGCGAAGCGCAGAACTTCGCGGCCGTCTTCCTGAACCTCGTCGAGCTGGGCGATATCGTTCATCGGGCGGGACACTGCGCCAATAACAGGGAAGGGGCAAGGTCGTTCCGGAGGTGGACAAATCGCGCTTTCCTGTGCTTGAGCCGCCACATGAAATGCGCGCTCGCCATTTATGACATGGATCGCACTATTACCCGGCGCGCCACCTATACGCCCTTCCTCCTTCACGCGGCGCGCAGGCTCGCGCCCTGGCGGCTGGCGCTGGTGCCGGTCGTGATCCTTTCAATGCTCGCTTATGTACTGAAGCTGGTTGACCGGGGGCGGCTGAAGGAGATCAACTACACATTGCTCATCGGCCGCAGCATCGCGCCCGAGCGGCTGGAACCGGTGATCCAGAGCTTCGCCGATTTGCAGGTGGCGACCAACATACTGCCGGGCGCGCGGGCGAGCATCGAAGCCGACCGGGCGGCGGGCCGCCGCGTCGTGATGGCGACCGCCTCCTACCGCCTCTACGCCGCCGCGATCGCCGAGCGGCTGGGCATTACGGACGTTATCGCGACCGAGACGGCACTGGATGGCGAAGGGCGGATCGTCGCGCGGATCGAGGGGCGGAACTGCTATGGTGACGCCAAGCTGTCGATGATCGAGGCCTGGCTGGAGCGCGAGGGGTTGACCCGCGAGGCCGTCCACATCCGTTTCTATTCGGACCATGTCTCCGACGCCCCCGTCCACCATTGGTCGGACGAGCCGGTCGCGACGAACGCGCACGACCGACTGATCAGGCTGGCGCTGACGGAAGGCTGGGAGGTCTTGGACTGGAGCAAGGGCCCCTGACTTAGCACCGTGCTCCTGCGAAAGCGGGAGCCCAACGGTTCGGATCGGCGGAACTGGGCTCCTGCTTTCGCAGGAGCACAATTCACTCAGTCTCTTAGATCAAATCGCCGCCAGGGCCTGATCGAAGTCGGCGATGAGATCCTCCGGATCCTCGACGCCGATTGATATGCGGACCAGATTGTCGGTGATGGCGAGCGCCTTCTTGCGCTCATCCGGCACCGACAGGTGGGTCATGGCGGCAGGCGCGCTCGCCAGCGTTTCGGTGCCGCCGAGCGACACGGCGAGCTTCGCGATCTTCAGCGCGTCGAGGAAGGCGAAGGCCTCGCGCTCGCCGCCCTTCAAATAGAGCGAGAAGGTGGAACCTGCGCCGGTGCAATGGCGGCGATAGATGTCCGCCTGGCGTCCTTCGGTAAGGAAGCCGAGATAGCCGACGCTTTCGACCTTCGGATGATCCTTCAGGAACGCGCAGACCTTGGCCGCATTCTCGCCCGCCCGGCTCATGCGCAGTTCCAGCGTTTCGAGGCTGCGAAGCAACATCCATGCGGTGTTGGGATCGGTGATCGTGCCGATCGTGTTCCGCATCATCCGAATGGGCGTGATGAGCGCCTTGGAGCCGACGACGCCGCCCGCGACGAGATCGCTATGCCCGCCCGCATATTTGGTGAGCGAATAGACGCTGAGGTCCGCGCCATGATCGAGCGGACGCGACCAGAGCGGGCCAAGGAAGGTATTGTCGATGGCGATCGGCGGCTTTTCATCGCCGGTGAACAGCGCGTTACGCACGTCGCGCACGGCCTGAACGTCGACAAGCTGGTTTGTCGGGTTGGCCGGGCTTTCAAGGTAGATGAGCGCAACGTTGCCCATTTCCTTGGCCTTGGCGATCACGGCTTCGATCTCTTCTTTCGTCGCACCGGCCGGGAAATCGAGCCACTGGACACCGAACTTGCCGAAGATGCGGCCGATCAGGGTTTCGGTCGCCGCATAAAGCGGGCCTGAATGGACGACCACGTCGCCGGGCTTCACGAAGGTCATGAGCAAGGTGGCGATGGCCGACATGCCCGAGGAGAAGGTGAGCGCGTCTTCCGCATCTTCCCAGACGCTCAGCCGGTCTTCCAGGATTTCCTGGTTCGGGCCGTTGAAGCGCGAATAGACGAGGCCGTCGGCGCCGCCTGGACGCTTGCCGGTCACGCCTTCGAAGTGGCGCTTGCCCGCGGCCGCATTTTCGAAAACGAAGGTGGACGTGAGGAAGATCGGGGGCTTCAGCGCGCCTTCGGAAAGGGCCGGATCGAAGCCGTGGCCCATCATCAGGGTCGCGGGCTTCAATTTACGGCCGCCAATTTCGATGACGTCCGGCTTCGGGCGGCGGCGCGGCGTTGCGCCGGTGATGTCGGATTCGTCTGCCATGTCTGTCTCCTGTTGCAGATTTGCGTGGAGACCGAGCCTCTCCCTGAAGAAGGAGGCAGGCTCACCGGCCGCTCGCCTGAGGGAGCTTCCCCGGGGGGTGAGGTCTGTTGCCCGCGCCTCTCCTAGCTTCAGCTTGCGAAGGCGGCAATGGCCCAGACGATGCCGACCATGATCGGGACGCCCGCCAGATCAAGCAGCAGGCCCGTCTTCAGCATGCGGGGCAGGGCGATATGGCCGGTGCCCCACGCGATTGCGTTGGGGCCGGTGCCGGACGGCAGCATGAAGCCCCAGCTCGCGGCGAAGGCAGCGGGGAGGGCGAGCAGGATCGGATCGACGCCGGTCGCCGCGATGACACCCGCCACCACCGGCATGATGCCGCTCGCCGCCGCGACGTTGGAGGCGAATTCGGTGACGAGGATCACGAAGGCAGTGAGCGCGATGGCGATAAGAAGGGGGTGGACGACGGCGATCGGCTTCATCGCCACGCCCATCCATTCGGCAAGCCCGGATTGCTCGATGCCCGTGGCGAGCGCGAGGCCGCCGCCGAACATCATGATCACTGCCCAAGGCGCCCGGTTCGCTTCTTCCCATACCAAGATCGGCCGCCCCGTCCCGTCCGGAATGGCGAACAGGAGGAGCGCGCCCGCGACGGCGATGGCGCCGTCGGTCAGCGTTCCGGCGGGTAGATAGGATGAGACGAATGGCAAGGCGAACCAGCCGGCCAGCACCAATGCGACGAGCGGCACCAGCCGCTTCTCCGCCGTGGACCAGGGTCCTACATTGCCGATCCCCTCACGCGCTTTGGCGGTGTCGAAGCCGTGCGCGCCGACCTTTTGCACGCGCATCAGGACGAACCAGCAGAGCGGCACCGAAACCAGCACGACGGGCAGGCCGTAAAGCGACCAGGTGAGGAAATCGATGGTGAGGCCGGTGCTCCGTTCGATAATTCCGGCGGCGATGGCGTTGGTCGGCGAGCCCACCAAGGTGCCGTATCCGCCGAAGGTCGCGGCAAAGGCGATGCCCATGATAAGCGCGCCGGGAAAGCCATCCGTCTCGCCTTCCTTTGTTCCCGCCGCCTGCAGTACCGCCATACCGATCGGCACCATGATGAGGGTTGTCGCGGTGTTCGATACGATGAGGCTGATGATCGCCGTTGCGGTCATGAAAGCGAGGAGCAATCCGCCGGGTGTCTTGCCGCCGCGCGCGACGATGGCGAGGGCGAGGCGGCAATGAAGCCGGGTGCGCTCGATGGCGAGCGCGATCATCGCGCCGCCTAGCACCAGGAACAGGATCGGCGAATAATAAGCGCCGGCCACCGCATTGGCGGTCATCACGCCGATGAAGGGAAAGACGAGGAAGGGGAGGAGGGCGGTCACGGTGAGCGGCAGGGCCTGCGTCATCCACCAGGTCGCCATCAGCACGACCAGCGCGACCGTGTGCCAGGCGGTCAGCGGCATGCCCCCGGGCGCGGGCAGCAGGAGCAGAATGATGAAGGCGGCAATCCCGCCGAACAGGCCCAGACGCGCGGTCATGTGGCATCCCCCTATTTTCGAGAAGTGTGCCAGATGGTTTGAGAGGATACCAGCATTCCTCTCAAGAGAGAGGCTATGGCAGCGCGATAATCGAGATCTGCCGTCCGTAATTCGGTTCCCCGCGATGCGTGGCGCGGCGGTAGCTGTAGAAGCGACCGGGATCGGAATAGGTGTCGAGACCGAGCGCTTCCACCCGCGTCACGCCTGCTTCGGCGAGGCGGGAGAGCACATAGCCTTCAAGATCGAACTGGTAATGGCCCTCGCGGCCTTGGGTGAAGAAGCGCTCATTTTCCGGATCGCGCTCGGCGAAGCGGCGGAGGAAGGCCTCGTCGACCTCATAGGATTTGCGGGCGATGGTGGGGCCGACGGCGGCGACGATGCGCCCGCGTTCCGCGCCGAGCTTCTCCATCTCCGCGACCGTCGCTTCGACGATGCCCCCGAACGCGCCTTTCCATCCGGCATGGGCGGCGCCGATCACGCGCGCCTCGGGGTCGGCGAAGAGAATTGGCGTACAATCGGCGGTGACGATGCCAAGGGCGATGCCGGGGCGGTCGGTGACGAGCGCGTCGCCGTCCGGCCTGCTATGGTCGGCCCAAGGTTCTGTCACCGGCAGGGCGGTGGCGGAATGGGTTTGGTAGACGCCGACGAGGCTGCGGCCCGGAGCAACCGCTGCGACCGCACGGCGGCGATTCTCGGCGACGGCGGCAGGATCGTCGCCGCTGCCGAGGCCGGTGTTCAGCCCCGCGCATGCGCCTTCCGACACGCCGCCGCGACGTCCGAGGAAGCCATGGGGGGTGCCTTCGAGCAGCTTGGAGCGGATCACTTCGACCGTCATGCGTCTTCTCCGATGTGCTTCGCTTTCCGCAGGTCGAGATGCATGATGATGTCCTCGTCCACATGATTGCCGACCTTGAACGCATAAGGCCCGACTTCGACGAAACCGTGACGCTCGTAGAAGCGGCGGGCGCGGTGATTGTCGATGAAGACGGAAAGATAGAGATGCTGGGCGCCGCGGCCTTCCGCTTGGGCGAGCGCCCAGTCCATCAAGGCCCGCGCGACGCCTTCGCCCTGCCAGGGCTTCAGGACATAGAGCTGGCGCAGTTCGGCGGAGGGGCCGGGCGGTTCGACGGGCAGCGACACCGGGCCGATTTTCGCATAGCCCGCCGGCTCCTCTCCGGCAAAAGCGAGGCGTATCGTGAGGTCCGGATCGGCGAGCTCCCCGGCCCAGCGCTCAACCGCATAATTGGCGAGGAAGGCGGCAAGATCCTCGGGCTTGTACAAATGGCCGAAGGTTTCGGTGAAGGTGCGGGTGCTGAGCGCCGACAGCAGCGGCGCGTCGTCAGGAGCGGCGTCGCGATACTGGATCATGCGAGGCCCGCGGGCATGGGCCATCCCGGCGCCACAACCGCCATGGCCTTGAAGAGCGTGCCCATCTGATCGGGCGCGGTGAGGCGGGCGCGGGCGCTTT
>DATDNN010000173.1:0-5827 GCA_036518255.1 Allosphingosinicella sp.
CCCGCAGCCTGGCACAGACCTTCGCGAAGGCCGGAGACTTCCGCAGGGCAAAAAAGTGGCTTGGGACATATTTGTCATTCCCGCACGAGCCCGATGCGGAGGCGGAAGAGATCGGAACATTCCGATCGAGGCGAGCGTCACCGTCCCGGCGGGCTGGAGCGTCGCCACTTCCCTCGACGTCGCTTCGAAGCAGGGCGACCGCCTCACCTACAAGCCGGTCTCCTACGAGACCCTCGTCGATTCCCCGATCTTCGCGGGACGCTATTATCGCCGCGAGAAGATGGACGAGAACGTCAATCTCAACATCTTCGCCGACAAGCCCGAAGATCTGGAGGCGACGCCCGAGCAGCTTGCCGCGCACCGGCGCCTCGTCGAGCAGCTGAAGAAGCTGCACGGCGCCGTGCATTTCGACGAATATGAATGGCTCCTCGCCCTGACCGACAAGCTTGGCGGCATCGGCCTCGAACATCTCCGCTCTTCGGAGAACACCCATCCGCGCGAATATTTCAAGGATTGGGCTTCGGGTTCGGCCGGACGCGATCTCCTCGCTCATGAAATGAACCACAGCTGGGACGGCAAATATCGGCGCCCGGCCGATCTCTGGACGCCCGATTACCGGACGCCCATGCGCAACAGCCTGCTCTGGGTCTATGAAGGGCAGGATCAATTCTGGGGCTATGTTCTCTCCGCCCGCTCCGGCATGATGCCGACGGAAGACGTGCTCGCCGAATTCGCCCGCACGGCGGCTTATTATGATATTCTTCCGGGCCGCAGCTGGCGCCCGCTTGTCGATACCACCTACGATCCGATCATCAACGCCCGCCGCCCCCAAGCGACGACGAGCTGGCAGCGGTCGGAGGATTATTACAGCGAGGGCATGCTGATCTGGCTCGACGTCGACAGCATCATCCGCGAGCGGACCAAGGGCAAGAAATCGCTCAACGATTTCGCCCGCGCTTTCTTCGGCGCGAATCCCGGCGAGGAAGGCCAGCTCACCTATACGTTCGACGATGTGGTGAAGACGCTCAACGACGTCACGCCCTATGACTGGGCGGGCTATCTCAACCAGCGCGTCAACGCGATCGGCAAGGCCCCGCTCGACTGGATCGAACGTTCCGGCTACCGCCTCGTCTACAAGGACGAAGCACCCGCTTATTTCTCCTCGCGCGAGAAGGACCGGGAGATGCTGGACCTTACCTACACGATCGGTCTGACGGTCGGGAAAGGCGGCGTCATCAGCGGCGTCGCGTGGGATTCGCCCCTGTTCAACGAAGGCGTGACGGTCGGCACGACGATCCTTGCGGTAAATGGCGAGGAATATTCGAACGATGCGCTGAAGGGCGCGATCAAGGCGGCCAAGGGCAAATCCGATCCGATCACCCTACTCGTCAAGAATGGCGACCGCTATCGCACCGTCAGCCTCAACTATCATGAAGGCCTGCGTTATCCGGTGCTCGAGAAAGTCGGCAAAGGCCGCTCCTCTCTCGACGACCTGCTGACGCCATTGAAGTGAGATAAGGCATGCCGAAGAGCGCCCTCTTCCTCGCCCTCCTCGCCGCTTCCGCCGCCGCACCGGCGGCCGGGCCGGTGGCGGGCAGCGCCGAAACGCAGGTGGCCGAAGCGCTTCAGCGCATCGAGGCGCTGGACGCGCGCATCAACGCGGTCATCGCCATCGATCCGACCGCGATGGATCAGGCGCGGGGGCTCGACCGGCAGCGCAAGGCGCGCGGGCCGCTCTTCGGCATGCCGATCCTCATCAAGGACAATATCGAGGCGAAGGGGCCGCTGCCGACCACGGCGGGCAGCCTTGCCCTCAAGGATAATGTCACTGGCCGCGACGCGCCGCTCGTCGCCAATCTCCGCGCGGCGGGCGCGGTGATCGTCGGTAAGACCAACCTTTCGGAATGGGCGAACATCCGTTCGAGCCATTCCATATCGGGCTGGAGCGCGGTGGGCGGCCAGACCCGCAATCCGCATGCGCTCGACCGCAATCCCTGCGGTTCCAGTTCGGGCAGCGGCGCGGCGGTCGCCGCCGGTTATGTGCCCGCCGCCATCGGCACGGAAACGGACGGCTCGATCACCTGCCCGGCCGCGATCAACGGCATCGTCGGCTTCAAGCCGACGGTCGGCCTCGTCGGCCGCACCCATATCGTCCCGATCAGCCACAGCCAGGACACGGCTGGGCCGATGACGCGGACGGTGCGGGATGCGGCGCGCGTCCTCTCCGCCATGGCCGGCCCCGATCCGGCCGATCCCGCGACGGGCGAGCTTCACGGGCGGCGCACCGACTTCGCCGCAACGCTTTCCTCCGATGCCCTCAAGGGCAAGAGGATCGGCGTCATGCGCTTCGCCAGCGGCTTCGGCACCGATGCCGCGTTCGAGGAGGCGCTTGCCACCTTGAAGGCGGAAGGCGCGATCCTCGTCGACATCGCGAAGTTCGAGGGCATGGAGGAAATCGGCAAGAACGAATTCCAGGTGCTGCTCACCGAATTCAAGGCCGGTCTCAATGCCTATCTCGCCACCACGCCACCGTCCGTGAAGACGCGAACGCTCGCCGATCTGATCGCCTTCAACAAGGCGGATCCCCGCGAACTCGCTTTGTTCGGCCAGGACATATTCGAACAGGCCGAAGCCACGAAGGGCCTCGACGATCCGGCCTATCTGAAAGCCCGCGAAATCTCGTTCCGCCGCGCCGGGCCGGAGGGGATCGACCTGCTGCTCAAGGAGCATGATGTCGTTGCCCTCGTCGGCCCCACCATGCCGCCCGCCTGGACCATCGATCCGGTAAATGGCGATCAGATATCGGGTGGCGGCGCAGGCAATCTGGCCGCCGTCGCCGGATATCCGCACCTCACCGTGCCCATGGGCACGGTGAAGGGCTTACCGGTCGGCCTCAGCTTCATCGGCCCGAAATGGTCCGACGCCCTCATCCTGTCGCTCGGCTACGATTACGAACAAGCGTCGATGAAGCGGGTAGAGCCCAGCATGCTGCGGACATTGGAAGAAAGCCCGGATATCGCGCCGCTCATGGCACCTGCTCCAGGATGGCAGAAGATCAAGCGGCCGTAAGCTTCAATCCCGCGATGCAGGCGATCAGGGCGAAGATCAGGAGAATGCGGATCGTCGAGGCCGGTTCGCCGAAAAAGGCGATGCCGGCCAGCACCGTGCCGAGCGCGCCGATGCCGCCCCACACCGCATAGGCCGTTCCCATCGGGATCGTGCGCGCGGCAAGCTCCAGCAGGCCCATGCTCATCGTCACCGAAGCCAGGAAGCCCAGGGTCCAGGGTATATTGCGAAACCCCTCGACGTAACGGAGGCAGGTGGTGAACCCCACTTCGAACAGCCCGCCGAGGATGAGAAGCGCCCAAGCCATTACAATCCAGCCTCCAGTTCGGCCATCGACACCGGCTTCTGCCGCGCCGCGACGAGGCAGGCGGCAACGATCATCGTCGCGCCTGCATAGGTTAGCGGCGCCACTTCCTCCGCGAAGATGAGGTAGCCGAACAGGGCCGCCCAGACGAAACCCGTATATTCGACCGGCGCCAGATATTGCGCCTCCGTCCGCGCATAGGCCCAGGCGAGGAGGAGCAGCGACAGAAGCGCAAGCACCGCGGCAAGGCCGATCTCCGGCCATTCTCCCGCAGGCGGCAACACGGCCATGAAGGGCGCGGCGAGAAGGAAGCAGGCCGTCATGATCAGGCTGATGAAGAAAGCGATCTCAACGGGCCCGGCTGCTTGCGCCTGCTGCCGCATCAGGATGATATTATAGGCATAGCAGCAGGCTGCGACCAGGATCGACGCGGAGCCCAGCATCGCCTCCGGCCCGAGTTCGGCCTTAGCCTGCCCGGCGAGGATCACGATGACGCCCGCAAAGCCGAAAAGCGACGCGAAGATAGCCCCCTTAGCGATCCTTTCGCCCAGAAGAACGGCCGCGAGATAGAGCGCGATAATCGGCGAGATGAAGGCCAGCGCGATCGCCTGCGCCATCGGCACCCGGGCAAGGCCCCAGAAGAAAAAGACCGCAATGACCGCGCCCAATATGCCGCGCTTCAGATGGAGCCGCATGGCCTCGGGCCCCGGCCAGGGCGTGCGGCGGGCGAAAAAGACGGCGCCGCCGATCGCCGCGCCCGCCAGCGTGCGCCACAGCAGGGCGTTGTACGTGCCGATGGACAGGGACAGCCCCTTCATCAGCGCGTCCATTGCCGAAAAGCTCGCAATGCCGAGGGTGGCGACCGCAAAGGCAGACGCAGTATTATGATGCTTCGGTGGTCGGACGGAATGCATGAATCGTCATTGCGAGGAGCGCAGCGACGAAGCAATCCATTTCGATACCCGGCACCGCGCCACTGGATTGCTTCGCTCCGCTCGCAATGACGAACGGCAAATAGCCTATTCGGCGGCTTCGAGCCCCGCTTTGGCGGCCTGTCCTGAGCCGTGTCGAAGGGCTTCGATCTCCGCCGCCTTTGCCTCGACGAGCTTCACGATATGGTCGACCATATCGGCGTCCTGGACATGATGATCGGTGACGCCGGACAGATAGACCATGTGCCGGCCGTTGCCGCCGCCGGTAATGCCGATGTCGGTCTCCCGCGCCTCGCCCGGCCCGTTCACGACGCAGCCAAGCACCGACAGCGACATGGGCGTGCGGATATGGGAGAGCCGCTCTTCCAGCGTCTGGACGGTGCGGATGACGTCGAAGCCCTGCCGCGCACAGGACGGGCAGGAGACGACCCTCACGCCGCGATTGCGGATGCCGAGCGCCTTCAATATCTCGAAGCCGACCCGCACTTCCTCTTCCGGCTCGGCGGAAAGCGACACGCGGATCGTGTCGCCGATCCCGAACCAGAGGAGCGAACCGATCCCGATAGCGGATTTGACGGTGCCGCCGCGCAAACCTCCGGCCTCGGTAATGCCGAGGTGGAGCGGGCAATCGACCGCTTCAGCAAGCTGCTGATAGGCCGCGACCGCGAGGAACACGTCCGACGCCTTCACCGCCACCTTATATTCGCGGAAATCCTGATCCTCGAGCAGGCGGATATGATCGAGCGCGCTTTCGACGAGGGCTTCGGGGCACGGCTCGCCATATTTTTCGAGCAAGTCCTTTTCCAGGCTTCCGGCATTGACGCCGATCCGGATCGCGCACCCGTTCGCCTTGGCCGCGCGCACCACTTCCGCGACACGGGCTTCCGAGCCGATATTGCCGGGATTGATGCGCAGGCACGCCGCCCCCGCATCCGCCGCCTCGAGCGCACGCTTATAGTGGAAATGGATGTCGGCGACGATCGGCACATTGGCCGCGCGCACGATCTCCTTCAGCGCCGCCGTCGAGTCTTCGTCCGGGCAGGAGACCCGGACAATGTCCGCACCCGCTTCCTCGCAGCGGCGTATCTGATCGATCGTCGCCTTCGCATCGGCGGTGATCGTATTGGTCATGGTCTGAACAGTGACGGGCGCATCGCCGCCGACGGGCACGTTGCCGACCATGATCTGCCGCGAAGAACGCCGCGCGATATCGCGCCAGGGACGAATGGACATGGGCGTCATATAGAGGCTGGTTATTGCAAGGGAAAGGCAATGCTGGCTAACCGCCCGTCTCCCGCTGGCGGAGCAGCGGCTTTCTGCTATGCGGGGAAAAGGAGGGGTGCCCATGCGTAGCCTGATCATATTTGGAGCCTTGCTGATGTCGACCGCCGCCCAAGCCGCTGACTGGAAACTCGTCATTCACGGAGGCGCCGGGGTGATGGAGCGGGGGCGCATGACGGCCGGGCAGGAACGGGATATCCGCGCGGCGCTGGACCGGGCGCTCGCAACCGGCTCCGATATTCTC
>DATDNN010000174.1:0-2448 GCA_036518255.1 Allosphingosinicella sp.
GGACCGGGCGTTATACCCGAGCGCCGTGCTGCTCGATGCCGCCCGGGCGCCATAGCCGCCGGCATAGCCGAAACCTCCGGTAACGGTAGCGCCCATGCCTATCGCCACACTTCCGAGCCCCACCGAGAGGCTCGAAGTGCCGAAGGCGAGAGAGAGGTCTCCCGCCGCCTGGGAAAACAGACCCATGGCGATAGACTGAATTCCCTTGGCATTGCTGCTATCGCCGATGGCGACGCTACTTTCGCCCGCCGCCCAGGAATTGGGGCCCAAAGAGAGAGCATTGTCGGATTGGGCCCATGAATCGAGCCCAAGCGCTGCCGATCCCGCGCCCATTGCTCGCGCGCCGCGCCCGAATGCCGCGCTGTTCACCCCTGCCGCCTGACTGAGGTAACCAACCGCAGCGCTATAATCGGCGGTTGCAGCCGCCCGAGCCCCGTAAGCGGCGGCCTGAAGCGCCTGCGCCTTGCTATTGTCGCCGATCGCAACGGCATCGCTGCCTGTTGCTTGAGACGAAGTGCCGATCGAAACAGTGTCATCGGAGCTTGCCCTGCTGCCCTGACCCATTCCGATGCCGAGAGATCCGGAAGCCGACGAATTCTCGCCAATGGCGATCGAACTGGTGCCCGACGCCGTTGCATCATAGCCGAGGGCCGTCGCATAAGCGGTGCTGGCCGCGCTGCTCCCGATTGCGATCGAGCCAATTGCGTTGGCATGCGCCGAATTACCGACCGAGATCGTATCGCCTCCTGTCGCTTGGCTGAGAACCCCGAGCGCGATGCTGCGATTGCCGCTCGCCAATGCGGCTGGTCCCAGCGCAGTTGCGGCAATGCCGGACACACTTGTAATTTCATTGGAATCAACGGAGCCGTCCCCGTCGGCATCGTAAAAACCGCCGATAGCAACGCCGTTTCGGGCGGTGACGCGCGAATAGGCACCTGCCGCGAAGCCGTAGTGGGCGCCAAAGTCGGTATAAGCCCCGGCCCCGAAGGCGATGCTGGTGTTGGCCAGCGTCACGCTATCCACACCCAGTGCCATGCTGGTTGTGCCCTGAGCCAGACTGTTGAAACCGACGGCTAGAGAGTCGGTGCTTATGGCCTGAGCCGCTGCGCCCAATGCGATCGATCGCAATCCATTCGCCTTCGTCTCTTCACCAACGTCATAGAGGCCATCCCCGTCCTGATCCGCCCAGGATCCAATTGCCACCGCGAAGTCGCCCGTCATGGTCGTAGCCACGCGATCCCCGATGGCCACGCTTGACGTCCCGTCCCCCAAGGCGGAGGCGCCGATCGCGGTGGCGCGAGGACTATTGGTAATGGCATTCGGCCCGCAAACGGTCGATTCGGTCGCCCCTGGGGAGGCGGTTCCACTAGAACAAGTGGCGGTTTGCGCCTGGCCTGCACTAGGGCTCAGCGACAATGCGGTAACAGCAACGGACGATGACAGCGCGAGACGCGCCGTGAAAAGACGGTTCTTGGACATGGCTCTCCCCTTCACGCCCTCCCCCGCGGGCGTCGAGTTGCCTATCATTACGGGCCCGGCCCCTCAACCGGCTACCCTCTTAATTCGTCGCTATTTGGAATGTCGTAAGGTCAAATGTGCACCAGTTCGGCGAGGATCGCGTCGAGCAGCAGCATGCCTGCATCGGTCACCTTCAGGCGCCCTCCTCCAAGGGTCAAAAGCCCTTGCGCCTCTAGTCTGGCTATGTCGGCGAGATTGACGACCTCGCCCGGCTCTTTTTCCGCAAGCGCGGCGATCCGCACGAGATCCAAGCCTTCGCGGAGCCGCAGCCCCATCAGCAGGGCCTCCATCGCTCGGTCCCCCGGCGCGATCGGCGTTTCTTCCTGCATGCCATGGCCGTTGCGGCCGAGGGCGGAAAGCCAGTTTTCCGGCTTCCTGTGCCGCTGCGTCGCCATGCCGCCGCGCCGCCCGTGCGCGCCAGGCCCGATGCCTGTATAGGTGCCGTAGCGCCAGTAGGTGAGATTGTGGCGGCTCTCCTCGCCCGGCCGGGCGTGGTTCGACACCTCATAGGCCGGAAGTCCCGCCTCTGCCGTCATGGCGCGGGTAAGCTCGAACAGGCCCGCCGCCGCGTCGGCATCCTTCGGCGTAAGCTCTCCCTTCGCGAACAACGCCGCGAAGCGCGTGCCGGGCTCGATGGTGAGCTGGTAGAGGGAGAGGTGCCCAGTGCCGAAAGACAAAGCGCGGGCAAGCTCCGCCTCCCACGCCGCCTCATCCTGCTCCGGCAGCGCGTAGATAAGGTCGAAGCTCACCCGCGCGAAATGCTTCTGCGCCGTCTCCAAAGCACCCAATCCCTCCGCAACATCATGCGCCCTCCCGAGAAAGTGCAGCGCCGTGTCGTCCAGCGATTGCAGGCCCAGCGACACCCGGTTCACGCCCGCCGACGCAAGGTCCGCGAAGCGCGCCGCCTCGACCGAGGACGGATTAGCCTCC
>DATDNN010000175.1:0-2042 GCA_036518255.1 Allosphingosinicella sp.
TGATCGCCGCGCCGATGCCCCGGCTGGTTCCGGTGACGAGGATATTCTTGCTCATGGAGCGGCGATAAGGCCGGTTCGGCCGCGAGAAAAGCACGTTGTGCTCCGGCGGAGGCCGGAGCCCAGCCTTTCCAATCGTGCCGCTGGGCTCCGGCCTCCGCCGGAGCACCAAAAAATCAGGCCGCGAAGTTGCTGACGAACTCCGCCGTCTTGGCGCGGAAGCGGGCGAGTTCATCGTTGACGCGGATGAAGCCGTTCTCGACCTCGTCGATTTCGCTCGCCACATTTTCCGTGTCCGAACGGATGGCAGCAATGGTCGAGGACATGGAATCGGCCGCCAGCGCGGTTTCGTCCACGGCGGCGGTGATCATCGTCACGGTCTGCGCCTGGATTTCCATCGCCTCGCGAATGCGCTGGGCGGAGGTCTGCACCTCCCCCACCGTCTCCTGGATTGAATCGTTCGCTTCCACCGTCTGGCGGGTGGCCTGCTGGATGGCGGTGATCTTGCCGTGAATGTCGTCGGTGGCGCGCGCCGTCTGGTCGGCGAGCGACTTCACTTCCTGCGCGACGACCGCGAAGCCCCGGCCCGCATCGCCCGCGCGCGCCGCCTCGATGGTGGCGTTGAGGGCCAGGAGGTTGGTCTGTCCGGCAATGTCGCGGATGAGGCCGAGGATCGATTCGATCGCCTCGACATGGGCGGAGAGTGCATGGCTGACCTTCAGCGCATCGGCGGCCTGATTGCCCGCGCGGGTGGCGATGCCGGCGGCGACCTCTACTTCGGTCCGGGCATCCTCGATCGCGCGGATAAGGCCGGCGGCGGTGTGCGCCGCTTCGCGCATCGCGACGGCGGACTGTTCGGCGGCGGCGGCGACTTCGCTCGTCTTACCGAGCATGCCGCGCGCGGCGTTCGCCGTGGTGGCGGTGCGTTCGCGCAGCGCCGCCGATTCGTTGACGGCGGCGGTCACCATGTCGGAAACGTTGCGCTCGAAACTCTCGCTATGCCGTCCGCGCGCTTCGGCCGCCTCATGGCTTTCAAGCAGCGCGAGCTGGGCGAGAATCAGTTCATTCTCATAGGCGCTCAAATGCTGGAGCGTATGAAGCGCGCTGGCCCGCTTCGCCTCGTCGTCGGCGAAGCGGCTGCAAAGCGCATCGCAGATTACCGCCGTCATTTCCGCGCGGCGCTGAATCACGACGGGAACGGACCGGCGCGTATTGAACATCTCGATCCCGAAATCGGCGATCTTCTGCAGCCAGCGGGCATCGACCGGCTGGGTGAAACGATCGCGGAATTCGTTCGCGGCCTTGTCGCCCGCTTCCGATCGCGCCGCTTCCATGATGGCGTCGCCCGCCTCGGCCCACAGCGCCTGAAGCTCGCGCTCGAAACGGCCGTCCGGATTATAGGCCCCGAGGCGCGCGGCGATATGTTCGTCCCCCAAACGCTGCAATTCCGCGCCGCCCTTTTTCACCGGATATGCATTCATCGTTCCATGATCCCCAACATGTTCGGATCAGGGGCCTAAACATCACTGGTAAATTAACCCTTATCGCCAACCATTGCGAAAAGGCGGCGAAGGAGGGAACTTGCAACCTTGGCCGCATCGCCTAAAAGCGGCCCCAAATTCGATACGGAGCCTACGCGTCCATGAGCCGCAACACCCAGCGACCGCTTTCGCCGCACCTCACCATCTGGAAATGGGGCCCGCACATGCTGGTCTCGATCCTTCACCGCGTGACGGGATCGGGCCTGTCCGTCGTCGGCGGCATCGCGCTCGCGTGGTGGCTCGTCGCGGCGGCCTCGGGCGAAGAGGCCTATACGAAGTTCACCACCTTCCTCACCGAAGGCTGGGGCATGTGGGCCGGCCTCATCGTCGGCATCGGCCTCACCTGGGCGCTGTTCCAGCACACTTTTTCGGGCCTCCGCCACCTTGTGATGGACATTGGCGCGGGCTTTGAGCTCAAGACCAACAAATTCTGGGCGCAGATGACGATCGTCGGCTCCGTGCTCGCGACCGCACTCCTGTGGTTCTACATCCGGGAGGTGAAGT
>DATDNN010000176.1:0-2624 GCA_036518255.1 Allosphingosinicella sp.
TCGGCAGCGGCCGCTCTCATCGCCGTCATTTACCTCAAGGCCTCCGGAGGGCCCGTACCCATCCACATGGTCATCGCGACCATTGCGGGGGTTGGGCTGACGGTCCTGCTCGGCACAGCCTTGATGGGCCTCGTCTTCCTCAGCAACGCGAGCGGCCATGACGAAGCGGCGTCGGGAAAAGGAAAGGACGAAGACGATGACGGGGCGTGAGCCGATTCTTCGCGTGGTGCCGCGCCCCGGCGACATCAACGCCAACGGCCATATCTTCGGCGGCTGGGTGCTAAGCCAGATGGATATCGCCGCCGGCATCGTCGCCTCGCGTCAGGCGCAGGGACCGGTGGCCACCGTCGCGATCGAGGCGATGAAGTTCATCGCCCCCATCTTCCTTCACGACATCATCTCGGTTTTTGCCGAGGTCGAGAAGATGGGCCGCACGTCCATTGCGATCCGAATCGAGGTTATCGCCGAGCGCGACCGGGGTGCGCGCGAAGTGAAGGTGACGGAGGGCATCTTCACCTTCGTCGCTCTCGACGAAAATCACCGGCCCCGCCCGGTGCAGGGCTGATCAGGGGCGCCGCTTCACCCGGTAGCGAAACTTCGCGCTGCCGTTCCCCGGCACATTGACGGCCCATACCTGCTCACCACCCTTGCGGGAGAGGCGGGTGCTGACCGGGATGATCTGCAGATCCCCGGGAACGAGCACAGCCTCGTAAGATACGCCCCATTTTCCGTCATTGGTGACGGTCAGCTCATAATCGTCATAGCGAGGATCCGTGCCGGGTACGTGCAAAGCGATCATTCTCACCCCGGTTGGCGAATCGTCGAGTTCGATCTCGATATCCTCCCCGACCGCCTTATCTGCGAGCGATCCCTGCCCCGCCAGCATCGGGCGGCCATCCGATTCGGCGAAGAATCGCACCTTTCCGGCAGGGAGCGGCACGCCAAGCCCGTCCTCCTTCTTGTTCCGCGTGACTAACACGGCCTGAATCGGCAGGGCCTGTTCCGGCATCTGCGCATAGACGATCTGCTTATAGACGCGGCGCACCGGAATGCCGGGCTTATCCAGCAACGCCACCTGCTTCTGGCTTTGCGCCGCCACAGTCACTGGTTCAGGAATCCGATAGAGTTTGAGGTCGCCCAATTCCTCCTGCTGCGCCTGCATCGCGACAGGCGCCCTTGCGGCTGACACCACCATTTCCATGGGCGCGGCGGCAACGGGCGGCGGGGGTGGCGCGGGCGGAGGCGGCGGCGGGGGCGGCATGTGATCGTCAATGTCGCTCGTCGTCCCGCTCGGCCAGCATTGGAGGGTGAGCAGCCGACCCTGCGGCTTCGGCGGCGCATAACTGCGGCGCTCGAGCTTGCCCGCGACCGCGCTGGTCTGCGCATCGGGGAAACTCGTCTCGTCGCCGCTCGCCAGCGTCAGCCAGGCGAAGAGATCCATCCTGTCGCCGGACGGAGACAGAGTCGCGACATAGTTCGCCTGCCAGTCGAATCCGGACGCGAGATAGGACAAGGTCACCGTCGCCGACGATTCGGCCACACTCCGCGTCCGCACCGAAAGCGTCGGCTTGGCGGAGAGCCCGGCGGGGGCTTCGTCATAGACGATGGTTTCGGGCAGGCCGGTGCAGCGCAGCGCTTCCACCCCGGCCTGCGTCTCCAGCACCACCGCGCCGTCGGCGGAGGAGCGAATCACCGCATCCGTTTCCTGCACCTCTCCGGTTGCCTTCGTCGTGCGGCGGATATGCACGCGCTTGCCCAGCGAACGGTCGATAAGGCTTGCGGGCGAGAGCAGCAGCGCGTCCTGATTCTTCTCCGCCACGCCGTCGGGAAGGCCGGTGACGATGGCGCTCTCCGGAATGATGCCGCCCGCCACGCCTTCGAAGCGGATGTCGCCTTCACCGGCGGGAATCGTGACGCGCCGGGTTTCGGTGACGAGCGCGAAGCCGTTCAGCCAGGTCTTGCTCATCTGCACGCCCGGGCTGCGGTAGGGATCGCGATAGACGGTGACGGCCACCGCGTCCGGCGCCGGAGAGGTCGAGATCGCCTGCGCCCCGGCCAAGGCCGGAATCGCCGCGAGCAGCAGGGCTAGGAGGCCGCGCATGGCGCCGCTCAGAAGCGGGTGTCGAAGGTCGCGGTGACGGTCGTCGTGCCGTTGGCGGGCACCGGCACATGCCACACCGCTTCGCCCGCATCGCGCCGCTCGCTCTTCAGGCTTTCGTCGATGATGCGCGTATCCGTCCAATATCTGTCGAGACCGCCCTGGATCAGGTCCACGGTCACCGCATCCGGCCGCGCGTTGGTGAGAACATAGCGCATCGTGGTGCGCCAGCGGCTGTCATTCACCCGTTCGCGTTTCTCGACGACCGGCTGCACCTTCACGTCGAAGGCATTGCCGGTCTTGAGGCCGATGGAAGAGCCCATGGGCGTGTGGCCGATGTTATTCTCGCCAATGAACTGCGCATTGCCCCGCGCATCGCGCATATAGACGCGGACGGTGCCCGCGGGCAGAGCGTCGCCGAGGCCCTGCTCGCGCGATGTCGAGAAACGCAGCACGCTTGCCGCGCTTTGCGGACTGTCGGTGCGGCCGAGCCAGCCGTTGCGAAACTCGTAGGCGCGGGTCGCCG
>DATDNN010000177.1:0-2208 GCA_036518255.1 Allosphingosinicella sp.
AAGGAAACAGGGATGTCGTGGAACGAACAGCGCTTGGAGCCCGACCTAACCAGGCGCGAAAACGAAATATTGAACCTCGTCGCAACCGGGCTTTCTGCCAAGGAAGTGGCGAACAAGATCGGCATCGCGCCGCGTACCGTCGAACGGCACATCGAGAATGTCCGGATGAAGATGCGTGCCCGAAATCGCGCGCATATGATCGCCCAGGCTGTCGCGAGCGGGGTTCTGATATTAGGCGCACCAGCCGAACGCGTTTGCGACGACTGCCTTTTTCATCCTGGTAATGCCCATCCCGAGCGCAGCTAGTCTTTGTTTCCCGGCAGACGCCAGCGCCCCGTCTCCATCCAGAGGAGCAGGGGCCTCAGCGGCAGGATCCAGGCGATCCCGGCGGCCGCATAATAGAGGATGAAGAAAGGCTCCGGCAGGCCGGCGAGGAGATCGGCGACGCTTGCCACCGCGACCGCCCAGACGAGGATCAGCAACAGGACGAGGAAAACGCCCGCGGGCTTGCGCCAGGAAGGGTTGATCATCGGCATTCGATCCACTGGGTAGGCGTTGCGACCGCATCCAGGGGAACGTCCCAAGGATCGGCCGGTATCGGTTCGTCGCTTAGCTGAATGTCCCAGGCAAGGCCAATAGTCCTGACGGGGCCGCTGGCGCGAAGATGGGCAAGCGCGCGGTCGTAATGGCCCTTGCCGTGGCCGATGCGCGTCCCGTGCCGGTCGACGAGGACGAGCGGGACGAGGACGAGATTGGGAAGGGCGGCGGGCGCATCCGCGCGAGGTTGCAGCACGCCCCAGGGGCCCACTTCCTCGGCCGGATTTTCACGGAACATCATGCGCGCGTCGCGATCGCCGAACCAGGGGAGGGCGGTGATGCGGCCGTGATCCTTCAACGCATCGAGCAGGGGCAGGGGACTGATCTCGTCCCGCATCGGGTGGTAGCCGCCGACGACTTCGGCGGAAAGGAAAGGCTGGGCTTTGCCAGGCTCGGCCCGAACGGTGTGGTGGAGGAGGTGCGGGAGAACGATTTCCGCAAGCTGGGCCTCCAGCCGGTCCCGCATCTCGGGCGCGAGCGAACGCGCATAATTCCGCCGCCGTTCGAGGGCCTCGGCGCGGAGCTGCGTCTTGGGCACGGAGGGGGAGGGTGACGGGACCGCCATGGCCGTTTGCTGGAATATCCTCTGACGCCTTAACGTCAGGTGGGGACCATGTACGTCGGGCCAGGGCCCGGGCAGGGACAGCCCCCGAGGATGTTTTTATCGCCTCAGGGATGTTCTCGAAAGCTCGTACCGGGCAGTACCCGTCAGGTGCAATCTAGGATGCCGGGGCGTCCTGCTCAAGTCTTTCGGCGAGACTTTCCATTCGGGCGGCGAGCCCTTCCAGCGCTTCGGCGAGGGCGGGATCGGGCGCGGCGGGCGGCGGAGGGGGCGGCGCTGGCGGCATTTTGCCCGCGCGCAATTCCTTGATCTCGTCGGCGAGCAGCAGCGATGCGAACAGCAACTGCCGCGCCTCGGGCAGAGAACCGAGCGCGGAGGCGGCTTCCTTCGCCTTCTGATCGACGAGGGCGCCGACCGAGCGGAGATGTTCCTCCTCGCCCTCGCGGCAGGCGACCTGATATTTGCGGGACGCGATCTGGATTTCGACGCTCGCCATCAGCTTTCTCCCGCCGAGGCGAGAAGCCGGTCGATCTGCGACACCGCCTGTTCCACGCGGCCGCGCAGCGCCTGGTGGGCGTTACGAAGGCGCTCCAGCTCCGCATTGTCGAAGGCGTTGGCGCGCGGGCGCGCGGCCGCCGCTTCGATGCGCCCCAAGGCGCGTTCGATCCGGCCAAGAGCGGCTGACAGACGTTCATCCTGCATGCCTGCCGAGATAGCATGCCTGACCGCCGCCGCAAGGGCCGCAGGTACGTAAAAGCTGGTGAGGTTGACGACCGCGCGCGCACGCTTAAAGGAGCCCGGAAGCGCGTATTGTTGAGTCTTCCACGCCCTCTCGGGCCCATTCAAGGAAACCGAATGTCCGCCGAACCGAAATTGCTGGCCAATGCCATCCGCGCACTTGCCATGGACGCGGTGGAGGCCGCCAATTCGGGCCATCCCGGCATGCCGATGGGAATGGCGGACGTCGCGACGATCCTGTTCACCGAATATCTGAAATTCGATCCGGCCGATCCCGACTGGCACGACCGCGACCGCTTCGTCCTTTCCGC
>DATDNN010000178.1:0-3927 GCA_036518255.1 Allosphingosinicella sp.
AGGCCGTCGATGATCTTGAAACGATAGCCCGGTGTAATGAAGATATCGGTATCGCCCTCGAACGGCTGAACCATTCCGTCCGCGCCCGCCGCGCTTTCGAGGAGGCGGAGGCTGGTGGTGCCGACGGCGACGATCCGGCCCCCGGCGGCGCGGGCGGCATTGATGCGGGCGGCGGTGGCGGCGTCGATCCGGCCCCATTCGCTGTGCATCTTGTGATCGTCCGTATCCTCGGCCTTTACCGGCAGGAAGGTGCCCGCGCCCACGTGGAGGGTCAGCGTTTCGTGAAGGATGCCGGCCGCGTCGAGTCGCGAGAGCAGTTCAGGCGTAAAATGGAGAGCGGCGGTCGGCGCCGCGACCGCGCCTTTTTCCTTCGCGAACATGGTCTGATAGTCGCTGAGATCGCGCTCGTCCGTCTCGCGCTTCCCCGCAATATAGGGCGGCAGCGGCATGCGCCCGGCGCGCTCAAGCAGGAGCTCAACGGGCTCATCCCCTTCGAAGGTGAGAAGGAAGCTGCCGTCCTCTCCGCGCTCACCCGCCGCCGCAGTGACGCCTGCACCGAAATCGATCCGGTCGCCGTCCTTCAGCCGCTTGGCGTTGCGGATGAAAGCGCGCCAGCTCCTCAACCCCTCGCGCTTGTGGAGCGTCGCACCGATCCGCGCTTCCCCGCGCAAGCCTTCAAGCTGGGCCGGGATCACGCGGGTGTCGTTGAAGACCAGCATGTCGCCCGCCCGCAAAATGCCAGGCAGTTCGGACACGATCCGATCCTGCATCTCTCCACCACGCACGATGAGCATCCGCGCGCTATCGCGCGGGCTTACGGGGCGGAGCGCAATGCGCTCTGTGGGAAGATCGAAGTCGAACAGATCGACGCGCATGGCGCCGCGCCGATCAGTTTTGAGGCGCGGACGCGGTGGCGGGCGCAGGCTGACGCGCGGCGGCGAGTTCGGCCGGGCTCGGCGGCGGCACATTGTCCGATCCGATCGAGGCGCGAATGATCTTCGCCGGATTGACCGGCGGCTCGCCCCGCTCGATCGCATCGACATATTGCATGCCGCTCACGACGCGGCCGAAGACGGTATACTTCTTGTCGAGCGACAGGCGCGGCGCGAACATGATGAAGAACTGGCTGTTCGCGCTGTTCGGATCGCCCGCGCGTGCCATGGAAACGGCGCCGCGCACGTGCGGCAGGCCGTTGAATTCGGCCGTAAGGTCCGGGAGCGTCGAGCCGCCCTCGCCCGTGCCCTGCGGATCGCCGCCCTGGGCCATGAAGCCTTCGATGACGCGGTGGAAGATAAGGCCGTTGTAGAAGCCCTGGCGGGTCAGCGTCTTGATCCGCTCGACATGGCCCGGCGCGATATCGGGGCGGAGCTGGATGGCGACCCGGCCGCCGGTCGAGAGATCGAGATACCAGGTATTTTCCGGATCAAGCGCCGGCGTGTTGATCAGCGCTTCGGTCTCGCTGGACGGCTTCGCCTGGCTTGCCGCATTGGTCATCGCGGCGGTCTGGGCGCTGGTCTCGCGCGGTGCCGGCGGGGCGGGCGGCGCGGCCTCGGTCTGGGCGGCGGCGGGCGCGGCCATGGCCAGGCCGAAGAACAGGGCGAACAGAGCTTTCAAACGCATGATATGCACGATCCTTGGGAAAACGCCCTCAGGGCCTTGGCGCCCTTCTGCTTAGCCGGGGCTGAACGATCAAGAGCCTTTCCGCCCGATCGCGCCGACACGGGCCGCGATCTGGGCCGAAACGGCCGGAGTGACGAATTTTGAAACATCTCCGCCATAAAGGGCGATTTCCTTGACGAGACGCGAGGCGATGGGTTGCAGCGATACGTCGGCCATCAGGAAGACCGTCTCGATGCGGTCGTTTATCTGCTGATTCATGCCCGCCATCTGATATTCATATTCGAAGTCGGCGACCGCGCGCAGGCCGCGCAGGATCATCGACGCGCCTTCACGCTCGGCGAAATCCATCAGCAGCGAATCGAAGGAAACGACCTTGATGTCGCCTTCGATGCCCTCAATCTCCCGCCGCACCATGGCGAGCCGCTCTTCGAGGCTGAACATCGGCGACTTGGAAGGATTGGTGGTGACCCCGATGACGAGGCAATCAACGAGCTTCGCGCCGCGCCGGATGATGTCCATATGGCCGAGCGTGATGGGATCGAAAGTGCCCGGATAAACGGCTGTTCTTGTCACTTTACCCCCAAAATCGCTCAATGATCGCGCTCGACCGCGAAGCGGGCAATGGTGCGCAGCAGGTCCGCTTCCCGCCCGAACGACTTCAGATGGTCCACGGCCTGTTCGACCAGCAGGTGCGCCTGTTCGCGGGCGCGTTCCACGCCGAGCAGGGAGACGAAGGTCTCCTTGCCGGCCGCTTCGTCCTTCCCGACCTTCTTGCCGGTCAGCTTCTCATCGCCCTCAACGTCGAGCAGATCGTCAGCGATCTGGAAGGCGAGGCCAAGATCGTGCGCATAGCCGCGCAGGCTTGTCCGGGTTTCGTGCGAGGCGCGGGCCATGATCCCCGCCGCCTCCACGCAGAAGGCGATGAGGGCGCCCGTCTTCAGCTGCTGGAGCCGGGTGACGGCGGCAAGATCCATCTGCTCCGTCGCCGCCATCAGGTCCATCATCTGCCCGCCCGCCATGCCGACCGGCCCGGACGCCCGGGCAAGCTCGGCCACCAACTCGGCTCGGATCGCGGCGTCGCCGTGGGTGTGAATGTCGGTCAGCACTTCGAAGGCCAAGGCATGGAGGCAATCGCCAGCGAGGATCGCGGTCGATTCATCGAAAGCCTTGTGGGTCGTCGGCTTGCCGCGCCGCAGGTCGTCATCGTCCATGCAGGGCAGATCGTCGTGGATCAGCGAATAGACGTGAATGCATTCAACCGCGAGGCCGACGCGGAGCGCGCTGCGCCGTTCGATCCCGAACAGCCGCGACGCCGCGAGGACGAGGAGCGGCCGGAGCCGCTTGCCGCCGCCGATCGCCGCGTAGCGCATCGCCTCGTAAAGCCTGGCGCGCGCGTCCTCCGGCACGGGAAGGAGGCTATCGAACAGCCGGTCGATCTCGGCCGCGACATCCGTCATCGCCCCTCCGAGATCGGAAGCGCCTCCTGCCACCGCCGGCATCATTCGCTGTCGAACGGGACGGTGCCCGCAGGCTGCCCGCCCTGACCGAACTGAATCTTGTCGATCCTGGCCTTGGCCGCTTCCAGCCGCGCTTCGCATTGCTGCTTCAGCCTGTCGCCTTCGGCATAGAGCTCGATGGATTGATCGAGCGACGCTTCGCCGCTCTCCAGCTTGCGCACGATTTCCTCCAGCCGCTTCAACGCGGCCTCGAAGGACAATTGCTCGATCGGTTCTGCCTGTTCGACCATGGCGCCAGCTTTGGCCTTAGCCGAAGGGCGGGTCAAGGCGTCGCGGCGGCCTTCGCCCGTTCCTCGGCCTGCAGCTCCTTGCGGCTAAGCTTGCCGATCAGCGTCTTGGGAAGCGAGTCCCGGATTTCGCAGGCCACCACCCGCTCATGCTTGCCGAGATGGGCGTTGAGCCAGTCGCGCAATTCCCCGGCGCTCACGTCCGCGCCTTCCTTCAGCGTCACGAAAGCCTTCGGACGTTCGCCGGAATAGGGATCGGGAATGCCGATTACCAGCGCCTCCTTCACGGCCTCATTGCCGTAGAGTACGCTTTCGACATAGCTGGGGAAAACCTTGAAGCCGGAGACCGCGATCATGTCCTTCAGCCGGTCGACAATGCGGATATAGCCATCTTCATCGATCACCCCCGCATCGCCCGTCCGGAGCCATCCATCCGCGAACACCTCCGCATCGGCATCGGGCCGGTTCCAATAGCCTTTCATCACTTGCGGACCATGGATCGCGATCTCGCCGGGCTCACCTTCGGGCGCCGGGCGGGTCGGATCCTCGCGGTCGAGCAGCTT
>DATDNN010000179.1:0-4136 GCA_036518255.1 Allosphingosinicella sp.
TCTGGTGGCGCCACAATTTCGTCGCGGCGCTGGAGGGGATAAAGACGAAGGTGCCCGAACTGGCACCGGAGGGGAAGTAACGCCTGACGCTCAGGCGGCTCTTAAACCTTCGTCATTGCGAGCGGAGCGAAGCAATCCAGCCCGGCGCACTGGATTGCTTCGTCGCTTATGCTCCTCGCAATGACGAATATGCTTAATCCACCAGTTCCACCGCCATCGCGGTCGCTTCGCCGCCGCCGATGCAGAGGCTGGCGATGCCCTTCTTGCCGCCGGTGCGCTCCAGCGCCGCGAGCAGGGTGGAAAGGATGCGGGCGCCCGAAGCGCCGATCGGATGGCCAAGCGCCACCGCGCCGCCATGGATATTCACCTTCTCGTGCGGGATGCCGAGGTCGCGCATCGCGGCCATCGACACGCAGGCGAAGGCTTCGTTGATCTCGAACAGGTCGACATCCTCGACCTTCCAGCCGGTCTTTTCGAGAAGCTTCTGGACGGCGCCGATCGGGGCGGTGGTGAAGCGCTCCGGCTCGCGGGCGTGGGCGGTGTGGCCGACGATGCGCGCGACGGGCTTCAGGCCCTTGGCTTTCGCCACCGACTCGCGCGCCAGCACAAGGGCGGCGGCGCCGTCGTTGATCGAGGAGGAGGTCGCGGCCGTGATCGTGCCGTCCTTGGCAAAGGCGGGCTTCAGCGACGGGATCTTGTCGGGCTTGCCCTTCTTCGGGCTCTCGTCCTGGGAAACCACTTCCTCGCCCGCGCGGGTCTTCACTGTCACGGGCACGATTTCCTTGTCGAACGCGCCGCTATCCTGCGCCTTCACCGCGCGGGAGAGGGATTCGATCGCATAGGCGTCCTGCGCCTCGCGGGTGAACTGATATTCGCGCGACGTATCTTCGGCGAAGGTGCCCATCGCGCGGCCCGGTTCATAGGCGTCTTCGAGGCCATCCAGCATCATATGATCGTAGATCGCGTCATGGCCGATGCGGGCGCCGGCGCGGTGCTTCTTGAGGAGGTAGGGCGCGTTGGTCATGCTCTCCATGCCGCCCGCGACGATGATGTCGCTGGAGCCGGCCGCGATGGAATCGGCGGCCATCATCGCCGCCTTCATGCCCGAACCGCACATCTTGTTGATGGTGACGGCCTCCACATCCTTGGGAAGGCCCGCCTTCAGCGCCGCCTGACGCGCCGGCGCCTGGCCGAGCCCTGCCGAGAGCACGCAGCCCATATAGATGCGCTCGATATCGGCATTCGCGACGCCTGCCCGCTCGACGGCGGCCTTCACGGCGACGGCGCCGAGTTCCGGCGCGGAAACGCCCGAAAGGCTGCCCTGGAACGCGCCCATCGGCGTGCGGGCATAGGAAAGGATGACGACGGGATCGGCGGTCATAAAGGCTCCATCTAATTGCCCTCCCCCTCGATGGGGGAGGGTTGGGTGGGGGTGATCTACGACGTAGAGCGCGTTCCTTCCGGACGCATCACCCCTCCCCAACCCCTCCCCATCGAGGGGAGGGGCTTCGTTAATGTTGCAGCGCACATAAGCGTCCTTGCCGCCTTGTTCAAACCTTTCTCCCTCTGCTAGGGCGCTCCGCAAAACAGGAGAGGATATATGTCCGATTTCGGGCTCGACTTCGCGCTTGGCGAGATGGCGGACGCCATCCGCGAGACGACCAGCCGTTTTGCCGCCGACCGTATCCAGCCGCTTGCGGCGAAGATCGACGAGGAAGACTGGTTCCCGGTCGAACTCTGGCCGGAAATGGGCGCGCTGGGCCTCCACGGCATTACGGTGGAGGAAGAGCATGGCGGCCTCGGCCTCGGCTATCTCGAGCATGTGGTGGCGCAGGAGGAAATCGCCCGCGCCTCGGCCTCGATCGGCCTTTCCTACGGCGCCCATTCCAATCTCTGCGTCAACCAGATTCGCCGCTGGGCGAGCCCCGAGCAGAAGGCGAAGTATCTGCCGAAGCTCATCAGCGGTGAGCATGTCGGCTCGCTCGCCATGTCCGAAGCGGGCGCCGGGTCCGACGTCGTCGGTATGAAGCTCCGCGCCGAGAAAAAGGGCGACCGCTACGTTCTCAACGGCACAAAATTCTGGATCACCAACGCGGCCTATGCGGACACGCTCGTCGTCTACGCCAAGACGGGCGAGGGCAGTCGGGGCATCACCACCTTCATCATCGAAAAGGATATGCCGGGCTTTTCCATCGGCCAGAAGATCCCGAAGATGGGCATGCGCGGTTCGCCGACGGCCGAACTCGTCTTCAACGATTGCGAAGTGCCGGAAGACAATATCATGGGCCCGCTCAACGGCGGCGTCGGCGTCCTGATGTCCGGTCTCGATTATGAGCGCACCGTGCTCGCCGGCATCCAGCTTGGCATCATGCAGGCCTGTCTCGACGTGGTCCTGCCTTATGTTCGCGAGCGCAAGCAGTTCGGCAATCCCATCGGCAGCTTCCAGCTCATCCAGGCCAAGGTCGCCGACATGTATATCGCGCTCAATTCCGCCCGCGCCTATGTCTATGCCATCGCGCGCGCTTGCGACGCGGGCAAGACGACGCGCTTCGACGCCGCGGGCGCGATCCTGCTCGCGTCCGAAAATGCCGTCAAAACCTCGCTTGAGGCCATTCAGGCCTTGGGCGGCGCGGGTTATACGAAGGACTGGCCGGTCGAACGCTATATGCGCGACGCCAAGCTCCTCGATATCGGCGCGGGCACCAACGAAATCCGCCGCATGCTGATCGGCCGCGAGCTGATCGGCGCGGCATGAGCGACGGGCTTCTCGACGCCCTGCAATGGTATGGCGCCATCGCGGGCGCGGTGGCGGCATTCATCGTCTCGCTGGACCTTGGCCGCCGCGCCACGGGCTGGGCGTTCGTCATCTTCGTGACCGCTTCGATCGCCCTCATCCTCTGGGGTTTCTTCAGCGGCGAGGCCGAAGGGATCGGCACCCAGAACGTCATCCTCTTTGCGATCAACCTGATCGGCGTCTATCGCTATCTCATCCGCAAATGTCCGCCGAGGGGGGCCACGGCATGACCCAAATCACTTCGAAGATCGACGACGGCTCCGAAGCCTTCCGCCGCAACGCCGAGCATAATCGCGCGCTGGTGGAGGAGTTGCGCGGCAAGGTGTCGGCCGCGGCGCTTGGCGGCCCGGACAAGCACCGGGAGCGTCACGTATCGCGCGGCAAGCTGTTGCCCCGCGACCGCGTTACCCGCCTGCTCGATCCCGGCTCGCCCTTTCTCGAGGTTGGCCAGCTCGCCGCGAACGGCATGTATGGCGACGAGGCGCCCGGCGCTGGCATGATATGCGGCATCGGCCGCGTGTCGGGCCGCGAGGTGATGATCGTCGCCAACGATCCGACGGTGAAGGGCGGCGCCTATTTCCCGATGACGGTGAAGAAGCACCTGCGCGCGCAGGAAATCGCCCTCCAGAACCGGCTCCCCTGCGTCTATCTGGTCGACTCCGGCGGCGCGAACCTTCCCCACCAGGCGGAGGTCTTCCCGGACAAGGAGCATTTCGGCCGCATCTTCTTCAACCAGGCGCAGATGTCGTCTCAAGGTATCGCCCAGATCGCCTGCGTGATGGGCAGCTGTACCGCGGGCGGCGCCTATGTCCCCGCAATGTCGGACGAAACGGTGATCGTCCGCAACCAAGGCACGATCTTCCTCGGCGGCCCGCCGCTCGTGAAGGCGGCGACGGGCGAAGTGATCAGCGCCGAAGATCTTGGCGGCGGCGATCTTCATGCGAGGAAGTCGGGCGTCGTCGATCATCTTGCGGAGAATGACGAGCACGCGTTAGCCATTGTTCGTGAGATAATCTCCAACCTAGGAATTCCGTTCGCTTCGAGCGAAGTCGAGAAGCGTGCCTCGACTACGCTCGACACGAACGGGTTCAGGGAGCCGGTTGCCCCCAAATACGACCCTGAAGACCTCTACGGCATCATCCCCGACGATGTCCGCACGCCCTATGACGTGCACGAAGTCATCGCCCGCATCGTCGATGGCAGCGAATTTCACGAATTCAAGCCGCTCTACGGTTCGACCCTCGTCTGCGGCTTCGCCCGTATCTGGGGGATGCCGGTCGCGATCCTCGCCAATAACGGCATCCTGTTTTCGGAAAGCGCGCAGAAGGGCGCCCATTTCATC
>DATDNN010000180.1:0-2615 GCA_036518255.1 Allosphingosinicella sp.
TTGTCGGAGCTTGTCGGCTCGGCAGATGGTAATCATGCGGCGTGAAGAACGCGGCTACGAAGCAGGTCGAATTTGGCGCGGCCGTATGCCTGCCGCTTCAGCAGTTTCAGCCGGTTGATCTGGCCTTCGACGGGACCATTGCTCCACGGCTGCGACAGGGCGGCCCGGACCGCCGCGAGATCGCCGACAATTCCGGTAACAAAGCCATGCACGGCCGTGGTTCGCGCTGTCGTCAGCCAAGCCTCGAACGCTGCCGCATCCCGCTCGCGCAGAATGCGGCCAAACTCATTGATGGCCGCCGTCGCGGCGCAGATCTCGGGTGCGAGAGCCATTAGAGCGGTTTCCGATCAGGTTGCGTAACCGGCGTTGTTAAAGAAATTGCGGCATTCTGCTGGCGAGAAGAGGTCGGCGATGCGGCCTATGGTTTGCCACAGGCTCTCGACGGTGCGCTCAGCCGCCTTGCGCAGCAGCGTCTTGTACTTGGCGAAGGCGTGCTCGATCGGGTTCAGATCGGGACTGTAGGGCGGCAGGTAAATGAGCTGCGCCTCTCTGGCGGCGATCGCCTCTGCGACCCCGGCGACTTTGTGGCTGCGCAGATTGTCGAGCAGGACAATGTCGCCGGGCGCCAATGTCGGCGCCAGCATCTGCTCGATGTAAGCGCGAAACCGCTGGCCGTTGATCGCGCCGTCGAACACGTAGGGCACGCTGATCCCGCTCGTGCGTAGTCCGGCGACCAAGGTGGTCAGCTTCCAGTGGCCATGCGGGACAGAGGCCTGCAACCGCAGACCGCGCGGGCACCGGCCATAGCGGCGCGTCATATTGGTGGCCGCCCATGTCTCGTCGATAAAGATCAGGTGCTTGGGATCGAGCGCCGGCTGGCGGCGGATAAATACGCGCCGGGCCTGGGCTACATCCGGGCGCGCCTGTTCGGCCGCATGTAAGGTCTTTTTTTGCGCGTCAGCTTCTGGGCCGCGAGAAACCGGTGCACCGTACTCAGCGCGACAGTGACCCCGCATGCGGCGGCAAGCGCCCGGCGGATTTCCTCCAGGGTCAAGTCGGGCTTCTGGGCAACTAGCTGGAGAACCCTGGCGCGGTGCTCGCGCAACCGAGAGCGACGGTCGCCGCCCATCACGCGCGGGCGCGCCTGCCCCTCAGCTCGCCAGCGCCGCCCCCAACGGCTGGCACTGCTGGCGCTGACATCAAACCGCACCGCCGCTGCCCGCGCGCTGCCGCCCAGCGCCATAAACCCAATCACACGCTCCCTCAAATCTTGCGAGTACGGGGCCGGCATCTCGCCTCCATTGGTATCTTAAATCCCACTCTTGCCAACCCCGGCCAGGGCCTGAAAAATCCCTTCTTTATGTGTCTACCCGATCAGAAACCGCTCTAAGGCCTGTTAGATCTTGACTGCTGTGCCTATATTTGAGGCATGGCAGAAGGATGTGGATGTGAGATTTTGACGGATGCGGCGTGGGCGGTTTGGGAGCCGCTGATTGAACAGGTCCGGCCGCGCGGTAAGACGCCGCCGAAGGAGTTGCGGCGGACGATCTCGGCGATCTTCTGGCGGCACCAGAACGGCGCGAAGTGGCGCAGCATCCCGGCCGAATTGGGTCCGTGGTGGCTGGCGGCACAGCTCTTCATTCGCTGGGCGAAGCGAGGTGTCTGGGAGCGCCTGCTCGATCTTGTCCAGCAGCACGACATTGCGCTGGGCATGACCTTCATCGACGGCACCAACATCCGGGCTCACCACAAGGCGGCAGGCGCACAAAAAAGGGGGTCGACAGCCGGCAGCGAGATGTGTGCGAGGCGCTTGGCCGCTCTCGCGGCGGCTATGGCACAAAAGCCTGCGTGATCGCAGACGGGCGCGGGCGCGCCATTGCCTTCGCGCTTGCCCCCGGGCAAGCGCATGAACTGCCTCTCGCCCCGGCTCTGCTCGGCTGCCTGCCAGACGTGCCCGGCTGGATTGTCGGTGATCGAGGCTTCGCCTCCGATGCCTTCCGCGAGCGCATCTGGGACCTGGGCGCACGGCCCGCCATCCCGCCCCGGCGTACCGACGCGCCTGTCGCTTGCCCGGAGTGGATCTACGCCAACCGCCATCTCGTCGAAAACCTCTGGGCACGGCTGAAAGAATGGCGTGCCGTTGCCACGCGTTACAAAAAGACCGCGCACTCCTTCCTCGGCATCCTCTGCCTCGCCGCTACAGCCGATTGGCTCAAGTAATCAAGATCTAACAGACCCTAGCGTCAGATAGAAGGTAACGCCTCAGGCTGTGCCAGCTTGCGGCGGATCAGCAGTCCCTTCTGCCAGCCGCGCGCAGCTTCCCACCAATCAGAGGACAGATAGGCCCAATCATACAGCCGCGGCCCCTTGGCGCCATCGCCGGCACTCAGCCGCTGCCAAGCCCCGCTCGGCGCGTCCTCAAGCCAGTCCGCTACCGTCTTGCACCCGAGCCGCTGCCGGCTGGTCACCGCCAGAACATAACCGCGACCACTCTTCTCGATGCAGCGGCGCAACGCATAATCGGCCCCATACACACTGTCGCCGGTCACCCACCGGCACGGCACATCAGCGGCAAAGGCTGATATCAGCATCTGCCGCCCGAGCTGTGGTTTGGT
>DATDNN010000181.1:0-4306 GCA_036518255.1 Allosphingosinicella sp.
GTGCGGCTCCCAGTCCGCGACATCGCGCGGCAGTTCCGCCCCCGTCTCGATATAAGGCGGATTGCACAGGACAAGGTCGAAGCGCTCGGTGATCCCTTCCGCCCAGTTGCCCAGATGGAACGCGGCGCGCCCGGACAGGCCGATCCGCTCCGCATTGGCCCGCGCAATGGCGAGCGCCTCCTCCGACCGATCGATCCCAAGGCCCGAAGCATCCGGCCACTCCGCCAGCGCCGCGAGCAGCAAGGCGCCCGAGCCGGTGCCAAGGTCCAGCACCCGCTCCGGCGCGCGTCCCTGAAAATGCGCGATCGCCGCCTCGATCAAGGTTTCCGTGTCGGGGCGGGGCACCAGCACGCCCGGCCCGACGTCGAGCTCAATCGTCCAGAAGGCGCGGCGGCCAAGAATATAGGCGACGGGCTCCCCCGCCAGGCGGCGCTCCACCAATGCCGGGAAACCCCCGGGCACCGGACCGTCCATAGCCGAAAGGAGCAGCCCCCCGCGCTCAACGCCCAGCGCTTCGGCCATCAGCAATTCCGCATCGAGCCGCGGCGTATCCGACACTGCCGCCAGCCGCCGCGCGGCCTCGGCAAGGGCCGAAACGATATTGGACGAGACATCAGCCATCGCAGCGCCCGCCCCGTGCTCCGTGGCAACCCTCACCCGGACCACCGCCTAACCGCCTCACACCGCGAATAAGGGAGTCCTTCCCTAATAAGGGAAGCAATTGGTCCGCCAATGCATCGAAAGGATCGGCTCGATGCAGGAGAGGCAAGGGGCAGCGGATAGTGCCATCCACGGGTTGCCCTAACCCCTTATTGCTCATCCAGGGTCGCCAGCCGCTCGGCCTCGTCTTCGGCGATCAGGGCGGAGATCAGCTCCCCCAACCCCGATCCGGCCAATATCTCGTCGAGCCGGTGCAGCGTCAGGTTGATGCGGTGATCGGTCACCCGGCCTTGCGGGAAATTGTAGGTGCGGATGCGCTCGGAGCGGTCGCCGGAGCCGACCATCGATTTGCGCGCGCCCGCCCGCTCGCTCGCCAGCCGCTCGCGCTCCATCTCGTAGAGGCGGGTGCGGAGCACCTTCAGCGCCTTGGCCTTGTTCTTGTGCTGGGACTTTTCGTCCTGCTGGATGACGACGAGGCCGGTGGGAAGGTGGGTGATGCGCACCGCGCTGTCGGTCGTGTTGACCGACTGGCCGCCAGGGCCGGAAGAGCGGTAGACGTCGATGCGCAGATCCTTGTCGTCGATCTGGACGTCGACATCCTCGGCCTCGGGCAGCACCGCCACCGTCGCCGCCGAAGTGTGGATGCGCCCGCCGCTTTCGGTCACCGGCACGCGCTGCACGCGATGCACGCCGCTCTCGAACTTCAGCTTGGCGAACACGCCCTGCCCCGTCACCGAAGCGACGATTTCCTTGAAGCCGCCAACATCGGAGGCGCTCGTCGAAATGACCTCGACGCGCCAGCCCTGTTCCTCGGCATAACGCTGGTACATGCGGAAGAGGTCGCCCGCGAACAGCGCCGCTTCGTCGCCGCCGGTTCCGGCGCGGATTTCCAGCATGGCGGAGCGCTCGTCCGCCGCATCCTTGGGCAGCAGCTTCAACGCAAGCGTCCGCTCCGCGTCCGGCAGGCGGCGGCGGATCTCTTCCGCCTCCTCGGCCGCCATGTCGCGCAGTTCCGGATCCTCGGCCATGCCGCCCAGCAGCTCCAGCTCCGCGCGGAGCCGCCGCACCTCGCGGGCCGCTTCGGCCACCGGCTCGATCTCGGCATAATCCTTGGACAGCTTCACGAAGGCGTCGGGCGCGAGGTTGGGTGCCGCCATCGCATTCTGCAGCTCGTCCTTGCGCGCCTCGATGGCCGCGATGCGCTGATCGGAAATCGCCTTCATGCGCCGCGCAGCGCCTCCGCCAGCGCGGCAAAGGCGATGTTCCGCTGCTCACCCGTTGCGAGCGTCTTCACCGCCGCCTCGCCCCGGTCGAGTTCTTCATCGCCAACGATGATCGCGTAGCGCGCGCCGCTGGCATTGGCCTTCTGCATCCGTTTCTTCATGTTGCCGCGATAGGCCATTTCGCAGGCAAGGCCCGCCCGGCGGAGATCGGCGGCAAGCCCGATCGCCGCCTGCTCGGCGCGTTCGCCGAGCGGCACCAAAGCGGCGTCGATGCCGGGAAGAACCGGCGTGTCGATCAGCAGCGAAAGCCGCTCGATCCCCGCCGCCCAGCCGACCGCGGGGGTATGCGGCCCGCCCATGCTTTCGATGAGGCCGTCATAACGCCCGCCCGCGAGCACCGCGCTCTGCGCGCCGAGATCGGCCGTCACGAATTCGAACGCGGTATGGCGATAATAATCGAGGCCGCGCACCAGCCGGGCGTTGCGCGTCCATTGAACACCGGCCGCATCCAGGCCCGCCGTCACCTTCGCGAAGAAATCGGCGGCCTCGGGGGTGAGGAAATCGTCCACCACCGGGGCGCTGTCGACGATCGGGAAATCCTTATGCTCCTTGGAATCGAGGATACGGAGCGGGTTCTTCTCCAGCCGCGCGCGGCTTTCGTCGCTGAGATCGTAGCGATGCTGCTGGAAGTGATCGACCAGCGCCGCCCGCCACGCCTCGCGGGTCTCGGGATCGCCGAGCGTGTTCAATTGCAGCTGGACGCGGTGCGCGATGCCGAGTTCGGCCAGCAGCTGTGCGCCAAAGGCGATCAGCTCCACGTCCGAAGCGGGTTCGCCCGCGCCGATAATCTCTGCATCGAGCTGATGGAATTGCCGGAACCGGCCCTTTTGCGGCCGTTCGTAGCGGAAGGCCGCGCCCCAGGTCGCTACCTTCAACGGCGCATGCTGCTGCCAGCCTTCGCTCAAATAGGCGCGCGAGATACCGGCGGTGAATTCCGGGCGCAGCGTCAGCGAATCGCCTCCGCGATCCTCGAACGTGTACATTTCCTTCGACACGACATCGGTCGTTTCGCCGAGCGATCGGGCGAAAACGGACGTCGCCTCGAACATCGGCACTTCGACGCGCTGGAAGCCGTAGAGGCGGCGCACCTTGTCGAACGCGGCCACGACGGTGTGGAAACGTTCGGCGGCCTCGCCCAGCATGTCCTGCGTGCCGCGTACGGCTTGTACCTTGCTACTCATCTTCGCGCCCTTAGCATTTTTGCGTGGCGTGGGAAGCTTTCCCCCGCTAACGGGCGCGCCATGAACATCGATCTCATTCCCGTGGGCGACAATCCGCCCAAAAGCGTCAACGTCGTCATCGAAGTGCCCGTCGGCGGCGAACCGGTGAAATATGAATTCGACAAGAAGTCGGGCGCCATCTGGGTGGACCGCATCCTGCACACGCCGATGCGCTATCCCACCAATTACGGCTTCATCCCGCACACCCTGTCGCCGGACGGCGATCCGCTGGACGCGATGGTCGTCGCCCGATCGCCCTTCATTCCGGGCTCGGTGGTGCGCGTCCGCCCCATCGCGGTGCTGATGCTGGAGGATGAAGCCGGCGGCGACGAAAAGGTGCTCTGCGTGCCCGTCGACACCACTTTCCCTTATTACCAAAATGTCGCCGAGGCCGACGATCTGCCCGAAATCGTGATGAAGCAGATCGAACATTTCTTCACCCACTATAAGGATCTCGAATCCGAAAAATGGGTGCGCGTCGGCAAGTGGCTCGGCCGCGAGGAGGCCGAACGCATCATCCTGGAAGCGATCGAACGGGCGAAGGCCGCCAAGGCCGCTTAACCGCTGGACGAGCGGGCGAGGCTGGTCCATCCATCGGGGGTTATCCAATCAGGAGAAACCCACGTTGCGTAAGACCCTGCTGATCTCGCTCGCTCTTCTTTCCACCTCCGCGCTTGCCGAGCTTCCCGCCGGCAAGCCCCAGGCCCTTTCCTTTCCGGAAACGATTCCGGCGGCGCGCGACATAACCTATCCCGGCACGCTGCGTCTGGAAGTCGACGCGACCGATACGTCGCGTGGCATCTACCGCGTGCGCGAAACGATCCCTGTCGCGGGGCCGGGCCCGATCACGCTGCTTTATCCGGAATGGCTGCCCGGCAATCACGGCCCGCGCGGCCCCATCGCGACGCTGGCCGGCCTCAAGGTCAGCGCCAACGGCCAGCCTGTCGCATGGCGCCGCGATCCGGCGGACGTCTACGCCTTCCACATCGACGTGCCGGCGGGCGTGACGCAGCTGGACCTCGAGTTCCAGCACTTGTCGCCCACCCAGCCCAATCAGGGCCGGATCACGATGACGCCCGACATGCTGAACCTGCAATGGGAGAAGATGTCTCTCTATCCGGCGGGCTATTATGTTCGGAACAT
>DATDNN010000182.1:0-14579 GCA_036518255.1 Allosphingosinicella sp.
GCCGCCGCCACGCGGATCAGCACCTCGCCGGGCCCGGGCCGCGGGACAGGGCATTCGCTCGGCCAGAGAACCTCCGGTCCGCCGGCCTCGACCGGATCGATCGCCATCATCATTTCAGGCAAAGCGGCCATGCGGGCGTCCCATTCGTCGCAAACAGTCGAAGGCTATATTGACTTGGGGGTCCGGGGAATCAACGCTGCGGCCATGGATTTGGACGAACTCTTTCCCGGAAAGCCGGGCGATCCGCTGGCCCAACTTCTGCGCCAGGATCTCGATCCGCTTTCTGTCGAGGAGCTGGAGGCGCGGATCGCGGCGCTGGAGGGCGAAATCGCCCGCGTCCGGGCGAAAATCGGCGCGGCCGTTAACCACCGCGCAAGCGCCGAGGCGTTATTCAGGAAGTGACTCGGGAGCGGGGGGCGCTAACAGACTTTTCCCCAGCTATTTGAGGCACATGCGATCCAAGTGCTTGATGATCGGGCAATGGGGCACGACATTGAGGGCAAGCGCCCGGTTACGTCTTCCGGGCATTAAGGAGTAAGACATGCCGTCATTTGCCCGCGAACTGGAACAGACGCTCCACACGGCTCTGGCCGAAGCGAGCGGCCGCAGGCACGAATATGCGACGCTGGAACATCTCCTGCTGGCCCTGATCGAGGACGAACATGCCTCGAAGGTGATGCAGGCCTGCGGGGTGAACCTCAACGAGCTTCGCGAATCCGTTCGCACCTATCTCGATACCGAACTCGAAGCGCTGAAGGTCGAAGGGGAAACCGACCCCTCCCCCACCAGCGGCTTCCAGCGCGTCGTCCAGCGCGCAATCCTGCACGTCCAGTCGTCCGGCCGTGACGAAGTGACCGGCGCCAACGTGCTCGTCGCCCTCTTTTCCGAGCGCGAAAGCTATGCCGTCTACTTCCTGCAGCAGCAGGATATGAGCCGCCTCGACGCCGTCAGCTATATCAGCCACGGCGTCGGCAAGGGCCAGGCCGCTGCCGCTGAAACGCCCGAAGTGAAGGGTGCCGAGGAGGCCAAGGACGACGGCAAGAAGAAGAATGAGAGCGCGCTGAAGCAGTTCACCGTCAATTTGAATGAGAAGGCGAAGGAAGGCCGTGTCGATCCGCTGATCGGGCGCGGGCCGGAAGTCGACCGCACCGTCCAGATCCTCTGCCGCCGCTCGAAGAACAACCCGCTCTATGTGGGCGATCCGGGCGTCGGCAAGACCGCCATCGCCGAGGGCCTTGCCCGCAAGATCATCGAGGGCGACGTGCCAGACGTGCTGAAGCCCGCCGTTATCTACTCGCTAGACATGGGCGCGCTGCTCGCCGGCACCCGCTATCGCGGCGATTTCGAGGAGCGCCTGAAGGCCGTCGTGAACGAGCTCGAGAAGCTGCCGGACGCGATCCTGTTCATCGACGAGATCCACACGGTGATCGGCGCGGGCGCGACGAGTGGCGGCGCGATGGACGCCTCGAACCTCCTGAAACCCGCTCTGTCGGGCGGCACGATCCGCTGCATCGGATCGACGACCTACAAGGAGTTCCGCAACCATTTCGAGAAGGACCGGGCCCTCCTCCGGCGTTTCCAGAAGATCGACGTCAACGAGCCGACGATCGAGGATACGATCAAGATCATCACCGGCCTCCGTCCGGCCTTCGAGGAGCATCACAGCGTCAAATACACGCCCGATGCGATCAAGGCGGCGGTGGAACTCTCCGCGCGCTACATCAACGACCGCAAGCTCCCGGACAAGGCGATCGACGTGATCGACGAGGTGGGCGCCATGCAGATGCTGGTGCCGCCGTCCAAGCGGAAGAAGACGATCACGACCAGGGAGGTCGAGGCTGTCATCTCCACCATGGCCCGCATTCCTCCGAAGTCGGTGTCGAGCGACGACAAGAAGCAGCTCGAACATCTCGAGCGCGATCTGAAGCGCGTCGTCTTCGGTCAGGACAAGGCGATCGAGGTGCTCGCCTCCGCGATCAAATTGAGCCGCGCTGGCCTGCGCGATCCGGACAAGCCGATCGGCAACTATCTCTTCTCCGGCCCCACCGGCGTCGGCAAGACCGAGGTTGCCCGTCAGCTTGCGTCCATCATGGGCATCCCGCTCCAGCGTTTCGACATGTCGGAATATATGGAACGCCATTCGGTGAGCCGCCTCATCGGCGCGCCTCCGGGCTATGTCGGCTACGATCAGGGCGGCCTTTTGACCGACGCCGTCGATCAGCAGCCGCACAGCGTCCTGCTCCTCGATGAGATCGAGAAGGCGCACCCTGATCTGTTCAACATCCTCCTGCAGGTGATGGACAACGGGAAGCTCACCGATCACCACGGCAAGACGGTGGATTTCCGCAACGTCATCCTGATCATGACGACCAATGCGGGCGCCAGCGACATGGCGCGCGAAGGGGTCGGCTTCGGCAACATCACCCGCGAGGGCGAGGATGAGGAAGCGATCAAGCGGATGTTCACGCCGGAATTCCGCAACCGCCTCGATGCCGTCGTGCCGTTCGGCTACCTGCCCCCGGAAGTCGTCGCGCGGGTGGTGGACAAATTCATCCTCCAGCTCGAATTGCAGCTGGCGGACCGCAACGTCCACATCAGCCTCGACGATGAAGCCAAGCAGTGGCTCACCGTCCGCGGCTACGACAAGCTCTACGGCGCGCGCCCGATGGGCCGCCTCGTCCAGGAGAAGATCAAGCAGCCGCTGGCCGAGGAGCTTCTGTTCGGCAAGCTCATCAACGGCGGCGAGGTGAAGGTCCGCATCAAGGACAATGCACCCGTCTTCGAAATCATCTCCGCCCCGCCCAAGGCCCCGCGCAAGAAAGGCGGCGGCAAGAAAGCGGAAGACGTCAAAGCCTGATCCTCAAGGCCCTCCCTAACCGGAGGGCCTTTCCCTCAGTTCCTCCCCGGTACGGGGAGGGGGACCATGCGAAGCATGGTGGAGGGGTGCGCCGAACGTCGTGCAAACCCCTCCGTCAGCGCTGCGCGCTGCCACCTCCCCGTTCCGGGGAGGATCGTGACGTGCTAAGCTCCGCCCCAACAAAGGAGCCCCCCCCAATGTCCGACACCCTCACCTTCTACACCAATCCGATGTCACGCGGCCGCATCGCCCGCTGGATGCTGGAGGAAGTAGGCGCGCCTTATGAAACTGTTGTCCTCGATTTCGGCACGACGATGAAGGCGCCGGAATATCTCGCCATCAATCCGATGGGGAAAGTGCCCGCCATCAAGCATGGTGGCACGGTCGTCACCGAGGCTGCGGCGATCTGCGCCTATCTCGCGGACGCCTTTCCGGAAGCGAACCTTGCGCCTTCACACGGGGACAAGGCGCGCGGCCCCTATTATCGCTGGATGTTCTTCGCCGCCGGTCCCGTGGAAGCCGCGGTGACCGCCAAGTCGCTCGGCCTTCTCGCCCCTGCCGACAAGGCCGGCATGGCCGGTTACGGAAACTTCGAATCCGTCATGGACGCGCTGGAGCGTGCCGTCTCGGAAAGCCCCTTTATCTGCGGCGAGCAATTCACCGCCGCCGACGTCTATGTGGGTTCGCAGATCGGCTGGGGCCTGATGTTCGGAACCATCGACAAGCGTCGGGCCTTTATCGACTATGCCGCGCGCGTCCAGGCGCGCCCCGCCTATATCCGCGCCGGCGAAAAGGATGATGCGCTGATCCCGAAGGATCAGCCGGCGGGCTGATACCTGCCCATTCTCGCATCCGCAGGGAAAGGACGAATCATGGACCAGTTGCTGCGCCAGCGCGCCATCTCCCTCTACGATCGCTTCACCCATGAAGGCATGGACCGGCGGCTCTTCATGACGGAGATGACGAAGATCGCGGGCAGCATCGCCGCCGCCCAGGCGCTCATCGCCACCATTGCTGCAAGCCCGGCCGCCGCCGCGGTCGTGCCCGCGGATGACTCCCGCCTCATCACCCGCAAGGGGCCCCTCGGCAAGGAGCCCGGCGCCCTCAACGGCTATGTCGCGGTTCCGCGAGCGGCAGATGGAAGCAAGATCGGATCGGTCATCGTCATCCACGAAAATCGCGGCCTCAACGCACATATCGAGGATGTCGCCCGCCGCGTGGCCCTCGCCGGCTATTTCGCGGTCGCGCCGGACTTCCTGACACCCTCCGGCGGCACACCGGCGGATGAGGACAAGGCCCGGGAAGCCATCGGCAAGCTCGACCTTCAGGCGAGCGTGGCCTCCGCCCTTGCGCTCGCGGATCGGACCCGGAAGCTCCAGCATAGCAACGGCAAGGTGGGCGTGGTCGGCTTCTGCTGGGGTGGCGCGTTCGTCGACCGCATGGCGGCGGCGGGCGGCAAGCGGATCGACGCCGCCGTCGCTTATTACGGCCCGGCGCCCGATCCCGCCGAAGCGGCGCGCGTGAAAGCGCCGATGCTCCTCCATTATGCGGGGCTCGACACGCGGGTTAACGCAACCGGCGAACCGTGGGCGGCGGCGCTGAAGAAAAACGGCGCGAATGTCGAAGCCTATACCTATCCGGACGTCAATCACGCCTTCAACAACGACACGTCGGCGGAGCGGTACAATAAGGAAGCCGCCGATCTCGCCTGGCGCCGGACGCTGGACTTCTTCGCCCGCTACCTGCGCTAGGCGCAATAAAAAAGGCCCGGCATTGCCGGGCCTTTTTCCGTTCCTAAGGCAACACGATCAGTCGCGATTGCCCATCAGATTGAGCAGAAACGTGAACATATTCACGAAATCGAGGTAGAGGCTAAGCGCCCCCATGATCGCCGTCTTGCCGACCAGATCGCTGCCCTGCACGTGGAAGTACAGGCTCTTCACCCGCTGTGTATCGTAGGCGGTGAGGCCGGCGAAAACCAGCACGCCGATGACGCTGATCGCCAGCTGGAAGGCCGTCGACTGGACGAAGATGTTGATGACGAGCGCGATCAGGATGCCGAACAGGCCCATGATCAGGAACACGCCAAGGCCCGACAGATCCTTCTTCGTCGTATAGCCCCAGAGGCTGAGGCTCGCGAAGGACGCCGCCGTCGCGAAGAAGGTCGTCGCGATCGACTGGCCGCTGAACACGAAGAAAATGGATGCCATCGACAGGCCCATGACGCCTGCGAAGGCCCAGAACAGCGCCTGTGCCGCGCCGGTGGACAGCCGTTCGATGCCGAAATTCAGCACCAGCACGAACAGCAGGGGCGAGAACATGATGACGTATTTCAGAATGCCCGGCCCGAACAGGATCGCGGGCGCCGCCGCGCTCTGGGCGAACAGCAAAGCGATGATGCCGGTCAGCAGGACGCCGGACGTCATGTAATTGTAGACGGAAAGCATGTAGGACCGCAGGCCCGCGTCATAGGCGACGCCCTCTCTGCCGAGCGTGCCCGGCTGCGGCGATGCGGTCGCACGCGGGTCAGACCAGTTTGCCATCTCGAATAATCTCCTTCACGGCTTTTGTGCCGCTGCAACCAATATCGTGGGGTTTTGGCGGGCTTTCAAGGAAAACCGGACATGACGCTCCCCGATGCGGCGTTGGCCTCAGCGAAAGAAGCTGGTCCGGGCTGGATTGACGGGCAGATTGGCGTAAAATCCCGTCATGCCCCGGCTTTTCGTCGCCATCCGCCCGCCCGGGCCGATCCGCGCCTTTCTCCTCTCAATCATGGGCGGCATAGCGGGCGCGCGTTGGCAGGATGAGGACCAGCTTCACCTCACCCTGCGCTTCATCGGCGATATCGACGCGCGGGCGGCGGAGGATGTCCATATGGCCTTGAGCGGCGTGCGGCAGGCGCCGTTCGAAATTGCGGTGAGCGGCCTCGGCACTTTCGAGCGGCGCGGCGAACCGTCCGCCTTTTGGGCGGGCGTCACCCCCCAAGACATGCTGAAGGCCCTCCACAAGAAGGTGGACCAGGCCTGCCAGCGCGCGGGCCTGGAGCCGGAACGCCGCGCCTACCATCCCCACATCACCCTCGCCCGGCTCAACCGATCCTCGGGCCCAGTGGCCGGTGCCATCGAGGCAGCGGGCGGGATCCGGACAGCCCCGTTCACGGTCGATGGCTTCAATCTCTACGAAAGCACCCTCGCGCCCGATGGAGCACACTATTCCATCCTAGAACGCTACCGCCTCGGCTGACCGTTTCTGCCTTCCTTCCGCCAGAGCCAGAAGGAATAAGCGGCGGGGAAAAGCGCCGCGATGCCGACCGCCACGCCCGTAACGATAGCCATGATTTCAGGCGGCAAGGCGATCAAGGCCCCACTGATGACGATGAGCCCCGCAAGCACCATCAGCTTGCCGCCCAGCCGGTGCGTCTTCACCCACACCTCTTCGCTCGCCAGCGTCCAGGGGGTGCGGATGCCCACCATATACATGCTGCGCGACTTGCCGAGCTGATTGCCGATCAGCACCAAGAGCGCACCCACCGCGCCCGCAATCACCCGATGCGGCGCCACGTCCCAGTCATAAGCGGTCGCGACGGTCACGAACTGGATGGCGAGGCTGACGAGCAGCAGGCCGGCCCAGGTCCACATATAAAGGCCCCAGCTCCGCTCCAGCCCCTCCCGCCGCGGCTCGATCGCGGGGAGGAAATAGAAGAGAAGGGACATGCTCGCCGCAAAGGCCACGGGGATCAGGAGCGCTTGCCAGCGGTCCGCATAGCGGTCCGGCGTGCCGTCCAGTCCCCAATGAACGGGCAGCTGGGCGCCTTCGCCAAGCGTAGCTCCGACGATCACGGCCGTGGCGGCGAGCGCCAGCACGACGATGGTGGAAGCGATAGCCAAAACCCTGCGCGTCATACCCTGTCTCCTTCCTCTTGGCCGTTCGCCATGCGCCCCATGAAACCCAGCAGCACCTCTTCCAGCACGGAGAGGTTGAGGCTGTAGACAATCGTCGCGCCCTTCTGGTCGGCCTGGATCAGCCCTGCTCCCTTGAGCTTGGTGAAATGACCGGACATGGTCGGCTTCGACACATCGAACGCCTCGGCGATTTCGCCCGCGGTCATGCTGCGCTTCTTCAGCATTTCCAGGATCGCCCGCCGCGTGGGGTGCGCGAGTGCCTCGAAAACGGCGTTCATGGCATTTGCTCGCAGGCGAGGGCCCCGATCATGGGCGCCGCCATGAATGCAGGCGGCCGCGAGTTATCGGCGAAGGCCACGGTAATCGCAGAAGGGAAAGCAGGACGCATGGCCACCTTTTCATTTAGGTGTTTAACTAATACGCTAAATTCTTAAATGATCAAGTGCCGATTGCAGGGAGGCGCTTACGTCTCCCCAGCCACCTTCCGCGCCAGTGCACGGGCGCCTTCGACCACGTCCGACCAGGTCTGGTCGAAACCCGCCTCGTCGCCATAATAAGGATCGGCCACCGCCTCCCCTTCGCGCCCCGGAACATGGTCCAGCAGCAAAGCGATCACGGCCTGGGCATCGGCCGGCCGCAAAGCCGAGAGGTCAGCAAGATTCTGCGCGTCCAGCGCAATGATATGATCGAATGTGTAGAAATCCTCGCGCCGCACCTGCCGGGCGCGAAGATGCGCGATGTCGACGCCGTTGCGCTCCGCCACCGCGATCGCGCGGCGATCGGGCGGATGGCCGATATGCCAATCGCCCGTTCCCGCGGAATCGATATGCACGTCGAGCCCCAGCCGCTCGGCTTCCGCCCTGAAGGCGGCCTCGGCGAGGGGGGACCGGCAAATATTGCCGAGGCAGACGAACAGCACGGATGTCATGGGCATGGCGTTCCCATGCCGCATGCCCTCCAAAGGAGCAAGGCGGCTGAACCGTTAACCGGTCAGCGCAGAACCCCGCACGCGATCCGCGCACCGCTCGCGCCCGAAGGATCGGTACGGTAGTCATCGGCCTGGGCGTGAACGACAATGGCCGCGCCATCTCCGTCTATCAACTGGCCCAGCGACGCCATCGGCACCGTATATTCGATCGATCCGCGCCCGTCCGTTCCGATGAGGATGTTCGGCAGATCGCCCTTGTGCATACCGGCGGGATTGTCCTTGCCGTGCATCCGGTCCGTCGGGTTCCAATGCCCGCCCGCGCTTTCGAACGTCGGCGGCGTGCAAAGGCCCACCTGGTGCAGGTGAACGCCATGCGGCCCCTGAGGCAGGCGCGTTCCGTCCACCGTTACTCGCAGGCTGTCGCCTATCTGCTCCACGCGCGCCGTTCCCGCCATCTGGCCGCTCGCGTCCATGAGGTTCGCGGTCGCGGCTTGGGGCGCGGGCGTCACCGGCGCCTCCGCAACGGCTCCATTTCCGGCACAGCCGGTCAGTGACACCGCCGCGCAGCAGCAGCCAAGCAGGAAAAGCCTGTTCATCCTCATTTCTCCCTCTTCGCTCGAGAAACGGTTTGGAGCCGGAACGGTTTCCTCAGCGCGCATCAGGCGGTGGGCGGCTTGCCCACGCCGAACCAGCGGAGCCCGGCCGCTTCCACTTCTCCGCGCCGGTAGACGTTCCGCAGATCCACGAACACAGGCTGCGCCATCGCGCGCGCGATCCGCTTGAGATCGAGGGCGCGGAACACGTCCCATTCGGTGACGAGGACAACGGCGTCCGCGCCATCGGCCGCTTCATAGGGGCTGCCCGCAAAGGCGACATCCTTCACCATTGCCCGCGCCTGCTCCACCCCTTCGGGATCGAAGGCACATACATTGGCGCCCGCATCCTGAAGCGCCTGGATGATCGCGAGCGACGGCGCGTCGCGCATGTCGTCCGTATTCGGCTTGAAGGTAAGGCCGAGCAGCGCGATCTTCTTGCCGCGCACTTCTCCGCTAAGGGCGTTGATGACCTTCCGGCCCATCGCGCGCTTGCGCGCATCGTTGACGGTCACCACCGATTCCACGATCCGCAGGGGCGTCTGGTAATCCTCGGCCGTTTTCAGGAGCGCGAGCGTATCCTTAGGGAAGCAGGAACCGCCATAGCCAGGCCCGGCATGCAGGAACTTGTCGCCGATGCGGTTGTCGAGGCCGATGCCGCGCGACACGTCCTGCACATCGGCGCCCACTACTTCGCACAGATCGGCGATTTCGTTGATGAAGGTGATCTTGGTCGCAAGGAAAGCATTGGCCGCATATTTGATGAGTTCGGCCGTGCGGCGGCTGGTGAAGAGCAAGGGCGCCTTGTTGAGATAGAGCGGGCGATAAACCTCGCGCATGATCTCGCACGCCTCCTCCTGATCGCTGCCCACGACGATGCGGTCGGGCCGCTTGAAATCCTCGATCGCCGCGCCCTCGCGCAGAAATTCGGGATTGGAAACGACGAACGTTTTCAGGTCCGGACGCGCCTCGCGGACGATCCGTTCCACCTCATCCCCGGTCCCGACAGGAACCGTCGATTTGGTCACGATGACAGCCGGCCCCGTCAGCGCCTCGGCGATTTCGCCTGCCGCGGCGAAGACGTAGCTTAGATCCGCATGGCCGTCGCCCCTGCGCGAGGGCGTTCCGACCGCGATGAACACCGCGTCGGCGCCCGCGACGCCCTCTTTGAGGTCCGTCGTGAACGACAGGCGGCCGTCCCGCACGTTGCGCTCGACAAGCGCATCGAGGCCCGGCTCGAAGATCGGCATGACGCCCTTGTGCAACGCCTCGATCTTGCCCGCATCCTTGTCGACGCAAACGACATCGTGGCCGAAATCCGAAAAACAGGCTCCGGACACCAGGCCGACATAGCCGGTGCCGATCATCGCAATGCGCATGGGCTTTCCTCAGTGACGTTGCTTAGTCCCTAGCAGGATTTGCCGCAGAGCCAATATGCGAACCCGGGAAGGGGCGGCCTGCGTGTCATGAACCTACCGAAGGAGGAACGTTTCCGGTTCCATTGAACACATAAAGCCCGCACGTGGTGGGAAAAACGCCGGGCGAGGCTGATTGACTTCTAGGTAGCGCAATAATCAGCGCCATTCGTCGAGAGGCCCGGCAACCGGCCCCTGTCAGGCGCCAGAGCCGCCGGGCTTCAAGGTTCTTTTTGCCCCGATGCCGAATTGCCCATGTCGCAAAAGAACAGGTCCGGCAAAGTCCCGCAAAAAGAAAAGGGCCGGCTCCCGAAGAAGCCGGCCCCGATTTCATTCCCGCACCGGAGCGCGGGACGCACCTTACATGCCCGAACCCGGACCGAAGGTGATCTGCACGTTGCGGTTCTGCGGTTCACGCACACCGTCGGCCGTGTCGACCAGCGGACGGCTTTCGCCGTAAGCTTCGGTCGTCATGACGCCGTCCGGAATGCCGCGACCAGCGAGATAGGCCCGAACGTTGCTGGCGCGGCGCTGCGACAGACCAACGTTATACTGGGCGGAACCCGACTTGTCCGCGTTACCGGCCAGCATGACCTGAGCCTGACCCGTCTGCTGCCAGGCGGCAGCGGCGTTGTCGAGGATCGCAGCGGCTTGCGGCGTGATGTCATCCTTGTCCCAATCGAAGAACACGATGAACGGACCCTGCTGCACCGGCGGCGGCGGAGGCGGCGGCGGGGGCGGCGGGGGCGGAGGCGGCGGGGGCGGCGGGGGCGGCGGGGGCGGCGGAGCCGGCTCCGCACCACCGAAGTTGAAGCTCAAACCGCCGAGCAGGCTGTGCGAACGATAGCGCATATCGAGCTCGTCGCCAGCGGCCGTAACCAGATTGACGCCCGGAACGTTGAAGAAACGATACTTCAGCGTCACGTCGATATTGTCGCTGACCGCCTGGCGAACGCCGGCGATGATCTGCCACGCGAAACCGGTGTCAGAATCATCAAGAACGGGATCAAGGTTCGAATAGAAACGAACGTTATTCGCCTTGACGCGGGCAATACCCGCACCGCCGCCGATGAAGCCGCTGGTTTCGTCATCGCCGAAATCGGCCATGGCGTTGACCATGAAGCTCAGAGCGCGGGTGCTGCCGCCGACCGGGCTGATTTCGCCCGTGCCGCCGGTACCGAGCGGAACGGTCGTGCTGATGGAATCGATGTCGGCCTTCTTGTAGGCAGCTTCAGCTTCGATCCGGAAACCGCCAAGGTCGTAGCCAATCGTGGCGCCGAGATCGTAGCCGGTACGGCTGTCGATGGTGAAGGCATCATCGGCAACGTCGGTGATATCGACGTCGATGTCTTCGACGATCATCGCACCGCCTTCGACGCCGACATACCACGCGCCATCGCGCGCAACAGCCGGGGCCGCAACAGCGGTGGACGACAACGCCATGATAATGGCGAGCTTCCGCATAAATATTCCCCTTTCTTCTGCGTTCCAATCCAAGGAACGACGAGAACTAATTAAAGTATCCGAGGTTTCCGTGCAAGCACGCATGGCCCCGCCACTGTTGCAAAAAAGCCGCACCGCATATTGCGGCCCTGACGCGGCCCCTCTGCAGACGAGCCCTCAAACGTGGCTCTTTGCCTTAGGTTTCATCCAATCCGGAAAAAATTTCATTCCGTGAGGCCGTGTGACTTGAGCGCTGCACGAACCGCATCGATCGCCGCCCGCGCTTCCACATCTATTATCGCTCCGCCTGCGGGACTTGGAATTGACGGCAATCTTTCCCCAATTACTTGTTTTCCTTGAATTAATATTTTGGATGCAACAAGCTCGCCCGCGCTCCAGCCACCGCCGCGCCACATCAGCGGAACGCCACGCGCCTTATTCCAGACGGCGAGGCCCTCGAACGGCCGCACGAACCGCCAGCCGCCGCTCGTCCAGCAGGCAAGCGCTCCGCCTTCCCCGCTCCAGGCCCCGCTCGCCCCTGCGGCCACGATCCAGCTTTGCCCGATTTCCGGTGCCGACGGCGGTAGGCCGAGCGCGTCGCCCTCGACCGCCGCGCACAACAGCATGTCGATCCGGGCGAGGGCTTCATTGTGGAAAAATTCCTTCTGCGCTTGCCCCGCGAGCAGGAACGGCAGGGAAAGGCGTGGGCTGACCTCGCTCATAATTTCTCCTTTTCAGATCTCGAATGCCGCCGATGCGGGGCGGGACCGCAGGAGCGTGCCGATCTGCACGATCTCCACGTTGATCCCGGCCGGATTGCCGTCCGCCGCACGGTCGGAGGCGCCATATCGGTAAACCGGCTCGGAAGTCTGGATGCTGCGGTTGAACCCTGCCCCCCAAATTCGCACTTCGTAGAGCTCCCGCTCCTCGCCAAGCGGCGCATCCCCGCCGTCGATCCAGAACCAGCCCGTGCGGCTGCGCCGGGCCCAGGTGAGAACAGCATCGCCTCCGTCCCATGTGAGGTTCAGATGGACGGGCGAGGGCGGGCGCAGCGCCTCTCCGGTGACGAGGCAGGTTGCTTCGACACCGTCGCCGCCATCACCTATCCCCTGCCCCGCCAGCGTGGCCGAGGCGCCGAGCAACCCCGCCGACGGTTCCAGAAACAGCAGATTGTCGCGTTCGACGAGCAGGAAGGGCTCTCCGGCGGCATGAAGGTTCGCCCATTCCGTGCCGCGCCGCCCGCGCAAGAGCCGCGATAAGCGGAAGCGGGTGCCGCCCAATGGCTCGGCTTTGCCGAACTGAATCAGTTCCTGCCCGATCAGCGCAAGGTTCTCGCCTCCGGCCAGCGCCTGATCGTCGCAACTCTCCAGCCACATGCCCTCGTTCAGCAGTTCCACCTCGATAGAGGCGGTGAGATCGATCATCGCCGATCCACCGCCTGGCCCGGGAGGCGTCGTTACCCGCCCGATCGTCGCGGGTCCCGCCGTGCTTCCCGCCGCCTCCCAGCGCGCTCCGCCATCGTAGCTCACGATCAAATCTGCCTGCCGCCAGGCGGAAGCGGTGCCGCACGCGGCAACGGTCAGGAGCGGCCGGGATCGCGCCTCTCCGTCGCCAAGCGGCAGATCGGCAAGGACGAGCACCGTCTCTCCAACGGCTGTATCAGGCTCGCGCGTCGGCCGCCCGCTCTCCGCCGCCATGGCCTGCGGCGTGCCGCCGCCGACGCGTCGCAGCTCCAGTGTCTGGACCATCTTTTCCAGGGTCGTGCGGGCGATCGCCCAAAGCCCCGGCTGCCCTTCCAGTTGCACGAGCCCGCCCGGAGACAACATGCCCCGCCGCCAGCCGATGCTCGCGCGCGCCGTTTCTCGCGCAGCCCACAGGGCCTTCAGCCGATATTCGGCAAGGCCGCGGGCCGCAGCGGCCGGCAGGCTGGCGGGCAGCGCACGCGCTTCGTCCGGCGCGCCCGGCACGTTGCGCGTCGCGCGCTGAAGGCCGGTCTGATAGTCGCGCGCCGGATCGTGATGGGCCAGGCTCACGGCGCCGGGCGTCAGTCCGGGCGCACGGCGGCTGATCTCCGTCCGGCGATTTTCCGCCCCGCATTCCGCTTGCGCCAGCAGGATCGGCGCTTCGCCCGGAGCGCGGAGCAGCAGTCCCTCCCCATCCTCGGCCAGCGACAGCGGCATGAGGTCGAACAGGGGCTCCAGCGCGCCGCGCACGCTGTCGCCGCTCACCGCATATCCGCCCAGAAAAGGCGTCTCTCCGCCCCGAACGATGCCCCCGCTCAGTTCCGCCGCCATCGTGCCGATCGCGACCTCGCCGTCATCCGCGACAATCTCGAAGGTCAGCGAAGGAATACGGTTCCCGTAGTCGGCAAGCTGGAAATCCTCGAACATCGCATAGGCCACCCCGCGAAAGGCGGGCGTCGCCCCGATCCCCTCGCGCGATGCGATAAAGGGGTCCGGCGCCTGATCCTCCCCGCCCTTGTACAGCCGGAACTTCGTCCGGCTCTTGAAGTCGCCCGCCGCGCCGCGCAGCAATTTGCCGTCGGCCCAGATACGTCGGACGTCCCTGATCGGCCGCCCGGACAGCGCCACCGCAAAGGATGCGGAATAGCTGTAGCTCGTGACTTTCGGCTTGCCCTTGCCGCCGCCGCTCGTGCTTTTCGATTCCTTGAGGTCCGTCGCCCAGATCACCGTGCCCGCCGCACGCAGCGTTCCGAAAATCTTCGGGATCTGCGTTCCGTAGGAGGATGTCTGAACGGCGAGATCGCCGAGCCGCGGCCCCTGCCGTGCCTTGGGCGCGAATACCGCATTATCGACCTGCTGGCCGATCAGCGCGCCGATCGCGCCGCCAATGGGACCGCCGATCGCCGTTCCGACCGCCGTCAATACCAGGGTCGCCATCAGCGCCTCGCCCGCTTCCGCCAGATGCCGAGCACCGGCCAGTCCGGCCTGCCCGGCACCTCCACCACCCGCCGCGCCCCCGCATCGGCATGGACGAACCCCTCGTCCGTCACCACCGCCAGATGCAACTGGTGAAGCCCTGCCCGAAGCACCAGCACGTCGCCTGCGATCACCGTCTTCACCCGCCGCAGGTTCGCCGCCGCGAGGCCTTCGAACAGCTCCTCCGCCGACCCGCCCCGCAAGCCATAATCCGCCCGGCACCCGCGCGCGCCAACCGCCAGAGCGACGACACCGATGCAATCGAGCCCAGTCTTCGCGTCCCGCCCCTGCGGCCGGAAGCGCGCGCCCACCAGCCGCCGCGCCCGCGCCGCGACGGCATCTCCCGTTTTCGTCATCTCAAGCTCCCGGATAGCGCGTCAGAAGGTCCATGCCCGGCAGATGCGGCTCGCCCCGAAAGTTCACCGCATTGCCGAACCGCGTGCGGCAGGTGGCGAAGCTCCGATCGCAGCCCTCCGCAATCTCTACTAGATCGCCGACACTC
>DATDNN010000183.1:0-5778 GCA_036518255.1 Allosphingosinicella sp.
ACGGCGTCGATCTTGTTCCAGAAGGCAGGCATCGCAAAGGAGTGGATGACGTCCGCAGAAGTCACGATCAGCTTCACGGTCGCACCGGCGGGAACCACCATGCGCTCATCGACGGCGAGGAGGCGCGGCTCGCCGCGCTTCTTGGCTTCCTCGTCCGACAGCATGTTCGAAACGAGTTCGAAATCGCCATTGTCCGGATAGGAATAGGTCCAGTACCACTGGTTGCCGGTCACCTTCACGGTGAGATCGGCCTTGGGCGGCGAATATTGACGCGCCAGGAGCTTGATCGACGGCACGGCGATGACCACGAGGATCAGCACCGGGACGAGCGTCCAGATCACCTCGATCATCGTATTGTGCGTCGTGCGCGAGGGCACCGGATTGGCGCTGCGGCGGAACCGAACGATCACATAGAGAAGGAGCGCGAGGACGAAGAGGCAGATAGCCGTGATGATCGGCATCAGGATCGAATTGTGGAACCAGGAGGCTTCCTCGCCGATCGGCGTGAACTGATCCTGGAGGCCCATGCGGCCGTCCGGCATGCCGACGCCCACGGTCGGCTTCGTCGCGGCGGGCGCGGCGGCTGCCTTCGTGGTGGCGGCGACCTCAGCCGGGGCGGGCGCTTCGCCGCCGCTCGCCAGCGGGGGCGCCGAAGCGTCTTGCGGCTGCGCCGGAAGCGCGGTGGCGGTCGCCGGCTGCGCGGCATTGTCCTGTGCCATAGCGGCGGCCGGCGCGAGGCCGAGCGCGGCGGCGATGGCGAAAATCTTCAGCAGAGTCTTCATTTAAACCCCTTGAAACCGCCCCTGAACGGTAGCGGGCGCACGTCTGGCCCGAAGGCATTGCGGGCGCCTTATAGCAGCGCCGCCGCGCGTCTCAAGCCGGAAGGAACCTTTTCCCGCGCTTGATGCCGCCGTGACCAAGGCTTATCTGGCGAAACAGACCAAATCCACTGGGGCAAAATGATGACCGAAGACGAGATTCTGGCGGAGTTCCGCGCCGCCGACGCCTTGCTCGAAGGTCATTTCATCTTGTCATCCGGTCTGCACAGCCCCCGCTACCTGCAATGCGCGCGCGTGCTGATGGATCCGGCGCGCGGCGCGCGGCTCGCTTCCGCGCTCATTGGCACGATACCTGAAGAGATTCGCGGCGCGATCGACGTCGTCGTCTCGCCCGCCATGGGCGGGATCATCGCAGGGCATGAGGTCGCCCGCGCGCTCGGCGTGGAAGCGATGTTTGTCGAGCGCCCCACCGGCACGTTCGAGCTTCGCCGCGGCTTCCGCCTCACGCTTGGCCAGAAAGTGTTGATGGTCGAGGACGTGGTCACGACCGGCCTCTCCTCCCGCGAGGCAATGACGGCCATTACGGACGCGGGCGGCGAGGTGATCGCGGCCGCCTCCCTTGTCGACCGGTCGAACGGCACGGCGGACCTCGGCGTTCCATTCTTCCCGCTCATCCGCCTCGACGTACCGACCTACGCGGCGGACGCGCTGCCGCCGGAACTCGCTGCCTTGCCCGCCGAGAAGCCGGGTAGCCGGAAAGCCGCGTGACCGGCATACTCCGCCTCGGCGTCAATATCGACCATGTCGCGACGATTAGAAACGCGCGGGGAGGGCCGCATCCCGATCCGGTGCGCGCGGCCTTCGCCGCCGCGGCGGCGGGCGCGGACGGCATCACCGCCCATCTCCGGGAGGACCGGCGCCACATCACCGATGCGGATATCGCGCGGCTGAAGGACCGGCTCGAAATTCCGCTCAACCTCGAAATGGCCGCGACAGATGAGATGCTGGATATCGCGCTCCGGCATCGCCCCCACGCGGCCTGTATCGTGCCGGAAAAGCGCGAGGAGCGGACGACCGAGGGCGGGCTCGACGCCGCCGGGCAGTTCGATCATCTCGCGCCGTTCGTGGCGAAGCTCGGCGAAGCGGGCATCCGCGTCAGCCTGTTCATCGAGCCCGAGGCCAAACAGATCGACGCGGCGATTCGGCTGAAGGCGCCTGTCATAGAATTCCATACCGGCCGTTACGCGCATCTGGATGGCGAGCCGCGCGCGGCGGAACTGCGCCGCCTCGCCGACGCCGCCGCGCTCGCCTGGAAGAACGGCATCGAGCCGCATGCGGGCCACGGCCTCACCTTCGACAATGTCGTGCCGGTCGCCGCCATCCCGCAGATCGCCGAGCTCAATATCGGCCACTTCCTGATCGGCGAGGCGATCTTTACCGGGCTTGAAGCGAGCGTGCGTGAAATGCGCCGCCTGATGGACGAGGCACGGGGGTGATCCTGCCGCTGCCCGCCATCCGTTCGTGTCGAGCGCAGTCGAGACACGCTTTTGCGAAACGCTTCTCGACTTCGCTCGAAGCGAACGGAATGGGGAGTGGTGAAAGTGTGGCCGCAGACCTCGCCGCCCCCTCCACCGCCGTTCCGGCGGTCTCCCTCCCCGTGCCGGGGAGGATTTCGTGACGATCATCGGGATCGGCTCCGACCTCTGCAATATCGAGCGGATCCAGAAGTCGCTTGACCGGTTCGGCGACAAGTTCACGAACCGCGTGTTCACCGATGTCGAGCGCGCCAAGGCGGAGGGGCGACCGTTCACGCGGGCGGGCACCTATGCCAAGCGCTTCGCCGCCAAGGAGGCCTTTTCCAAGGCGGTCGGCACCGGCTTCAAGCGCGGCGTGTTCATGAAGGATATAGGCGTCGTGAATAAGGCATCGGGCGCGCCCACGCTGGCGCTGACCGGGGGTGCCAAGGAAAGGCTTGACGCCATGACCCCGCCCGGCCACGCGGCGGAAGTGCATTTGACGATGACGGACGACCATCCTTTCGCGCAGGCGTTCGTCATCATTACCGCAGTTCCAGTGAAGGAGTAGAGGGTGAGCGAAACGAGCCAGCCCGCGGCCGAAACGAGCAAGGAAGCCAAGAAGAAGGGCGGCACCGACTGGTGGGGCGAGATCAAGGGCATCTTCTGGCTCGCCCTCGCCGTCCTCGCCTTCCACAGCTTCATCGCCAAGCCTTTCTACATCCCGTCGGAATCGATGATGCCGATCCTGCTCAAAGGGGACCGGCTGGTGGTGAGCAAATATCCCTATGGCTGGTCTTGGGTCTCCCCCTCCTTCCACATTCTCCCTCCGACCAAGGGACGCCTCTTTGGATCGCTCCCCGAGCGCGGCGATATCGTGATCGTCACGCCGCCGGGCGCCAAGAGCGACTATATCAAGCGGGTGATCGGCCTTCCCGGCGACACGCTGGAGATGATCCAGGGGCAGCTCTTCATCAACAACATGCCGGTGAAGCGGGAGCAGCGGCCCGACGCGATGATCCCGATCGACGAGAATGTCCCCTGCATCGACCGGTTCGAGGATGCGCGGGTGACCGGGCCGGACGGCAAGGCCTATTGCCGCCTGCCCATCGTCCGCGAAACCCTGCCGAACGGCGTCGTCTACGACACGATCGACCGGGGCTATACGGAGGCGGACGATTTCGCGAAGCTGACCGTGCCCGCCAACCACGTCTTCCTGATGGGCGACAATCGCGACAATAGTTCGGACAGCCGCTTCCCGCTCGATCGCGGCGGCCTCGGCGGACCGGTGCCTTATGAAAATATCGGCGGCCGGGCGGAGTTCATCACCTTCTCCTTGGACGGCACGTCGCAGATCCTGAACCCCGTCAGCTGGTTCACCGCGCTGCGCGGCGGCCGGGCGGGCGACAGCCTCCGCGCGCACAAGGCCGCGCAATGAGCGGCAAGGCGCGCCAGCATATCGAAAAGCCCGGCCCCGCCGAGCTGCGCGACCCGCTGATTCGCGAGGAGTTGAAACGGGCGGGCGTGTGGTTCAGCCTCGCTATCGCCATCGCGCTCGTCATCCTCCTCGCCCAGCCCCTGCTCCTCATCATCGCGGGCCTGGTCTTCGCGTCGATGCTCGACGGCGGCGCCCGCCTGCTCGGCCGCATCCTGCCCATCGGGCGCGGCTGGCGGCTCACCATCGTCGTCCTCGGGGCTTTTGCCTTTCTTGCCGGCACAGTCGCTCTGGCGGGCCTCCAGATCGCCGCCCAGGCCGAGGCGTTTCGCACGGTGATCGAGGCGCAGATGCAGCGGCTGCTGGACCTTGCCGGTTCCTACGGCCTGCTGCGCGGCGAGATACGGGTGGCGGATTTCAGCGAGCAGCTGATGGGCTCGCTTGGCCGCCTCACCTCCGCAGTATCGAGCGCGCTGGGGGCGGTCACCAGCCTTTTCATGATCGTGATCATCGGCATCTTCATCGCCGCCGAGCCTCGCATCTACGAACGCGGCATCGCCTGGATGCTGCCGATGCGGCGGCGGGAGCAATTTTACCGGACGACCAGCCACATGGCGACGACGCTCCGCCGCCTGATGGCCGGGCGCCTGGTCGGCATGGCGGTTGAGGGTGTCGGCACCTGGCTGCTGCTGATGGCGGGCGGCGTTCCAATGGCGGCCTTGCTCGGCATCCTCACCGGCATTCTCGCCTTCCTGCCCAATATCGGGGCGATCGTATCGGGCGTCTTGATCGTCCTTGTCGGCTTCAGCGTCAGCCCGGAAGCGGGCCTGTGGGCCATCTTCGTCTATGTGATCGTGCAGACGGTCGACGGCTATCTGATCGTCCCCTACGTCGCCAAGAAGACGGTGGATCTCGCGCCCGCCCTCGTCCTTGGCGCACAGCTGCTGTTCGGCGCCTTGCTCGGCATCGTCGGCCTCGCGCTCGCCGATCCGATCGTCGCGATGATCAAGGCCGCGCTCGAACAGAAATCGAAGGAAGATAGCGGCGTCGCCGCCGGGGACGCGGAGCCCTGAGGCCTGGGGGGTGCCCGCTCTCATCGTCGCGGAGAACGTGCGCGGGAGGAGACACATGGCGTCACCCTGAACTTGTTTCAGGGTCCATTCCGGCGAGAGACGTGTTGCCCGCGAGATGGATGCTGAAACAAGTTCAGCATGACGGCGTGGCGGTTTCGTTGGGAATGGCGGGCAGCGGGGTGCCCGGCCATCAGCTTCCGACAAGCCAAATCCTGAAGGGAAGCGGGGCGATACCGGGCTTCGGCTCTCGCCGGAGCACATGCCGAAACGGCGTTTACTGCGCGGCCTGGCCCTGCTGCTGCGCCTTCATCTGGGCCTGCATCTGCTGCATCATCTGAAGCTGCTGCAGCTGTTCGGGCGGCACCGGCTGGAAATCGCGCAGAGTGAGATCGAATTCGAGGACGCTGTTCGCCGGAATCTCGACTTCGCCGGTCTGCGGATTGCGCTGCTCTTCGGGGCCATAGCCCAGTTCCGGCGACAGCCAAATGCGCATCTTGGTGCCGCGCTGCATGAGCTGCAGCGCTTCGCTGAAGCCGGGGATCACGCCCATGATCGGGAAGGTGGCGGGGCCGCCGTGCCGGGCGCTCGCGTCGAATACCTTGCCGTTCGTCAGGCGCCCTTCATAGTCGACCACGACCATGTCGGCCGCGCCGGGCTTTGCCCCCGCACCCTGCTGAAGCACCTTGTACTGAAGGCCCGAAGCGGTGGTGACGACACCGTCTTCGCGGGCATTCTGCGCAAGGAAGAAAGCGGGATCGGTCGAACGCTGCCCCTCGGTGCCCGCATAAGCGAGGCCCGCGCCAGCGGCGCACAATATCGCGATGCCGGCCCAAAGCCTTGCGACGGAACCCTTCTTCAAGGGGCGAATCGGTACGGCGGTGACGGACATCGGCTAATCCCGGATGGTCGGTGGATCCTGGCGGGCCGGAGCCCGCCGATTCGCTTTGGAGCTTAGCGCCGCTTAACGGACGCCGTCG
>DATDNN010000184.1:0-4181 GCA_036518255.1 Allosphingosinicella sp.
CGGTAAGCCCGCCTTCGCCCTTGATCACCACGCTTTCATTGGGGGCTAGGGCGACCTCCCTTTCGAGCTGCGCCTTCCAAACCTTGTCGCATTTGACGGCGGGCAATGGCTGCTCCCAATAGACTGTCAGACGGTATCGGCGCTTGCCACCCGCCGCTCCGAGCCCCTCCACCTCGTAACCCATCACCGTTTGCAGATAAGGGCTTGAGGGATTTTGCGGGCAATGACCCGGAATTCGCTGACTGGCCGTGCGTAAACCAGAAGAGGCGGCATGCTCTGAACCGCCTACATCCTCGGCCCGGATCGCAACGCCCTGGGCCTTAACCTCAATGTCCAGAGCATCGCCCGGCGCTTTACGGGGAATTGGGTTCGGCATGGGTGGGATTACAAGCGTGTGCGTTCCCATCGAACTCTGCAACGCAGCCGCCGCAATCAGTATCAGCATGACAATTCCCTCTACCTTGCAGCTGGACTATGGCTTACTGCTGCAGAAAAGACCGGATGGCCGACAGCGCTTCGCCCGCCTTCGAACCGTCCGGCCCGCCGCCCTGCGCCATATCGGGGCGGCCGCCGCCGCCCTGCCCGCCGAGCGCTTCCACGGCGGCGCGGACGAGATCGACCGCATTGCGCTGTCCGACAAGATCTTCGGTTACGCCGACGGCAACGCTGCCGCGCCCTTCGTTCACCGCGATCATCGCGACGACGCCGGAGCTGACCCGCGCTTTCGCTTCATCCACCAGACCGCGCAGCGATTTGGGATCGAGACCTTCGAGCACCTGACCGATAAAGCCGTGGCCGCCCACCTGCTCGGGCCCTGCCGCATCGGTCGCCTTACCGCCGCCGAGGGCCAACGCCTTCTTCGCTTCGGCCAGTTCCTTTTCCAGCCGCCGGCGTTCCTCCGTCAACGCCGCGACGCGGGCCGGAACCTCCTCCGGCGTCGTCTTGAGCGCGGCGGCGGCTTCCTTCAGCGCGTCCTCGCGCTCCACGAACCAGCGCCGCGCGGCTTCGCCGGTCAACGCCTCGATGCGGCGCACGCCGGACGCGACAGCGCTTTCCGAAACGATCTTGAACAGTCCGATGTCTCCAAGCGCATTGACATGGGTACCGCCGCACAGCTCGACGGAATAGCTGGCCTCCGCGCCCCGGCCCATCGAAAGGACGCGAACCTCGTCGCCATATTTCTCGCCGAACAGGGCCATCGCCCCCGCGGCGATCGCCTCGTCCGGAGTCATGAGGCGGGTGGTCACCACATCATTCTCGCGAATGTGCCGGTTCACCTCGGTCTCGATCGCCTCGATATCCTCGTTCGTCAGCGCCTTGGGATGCGAGAAGTCGAAGCGCAGCCGGTCCGGCGCGACGAGGCTTCCCTTTTGCGTGACATGGGTGCCGAGGCGATTGCGAAGCGCGGCGTGGAGCAAATGGGTAGCGCTGTGATTGGCGCGTACGCGGGCGCGGCGCTCTGCATCCACCTCCTGGCCCACGATCTCGCCGGTGCGGACGGCGCCCTCCTCCACCACGGCATGGAGTGCGTGAAGACGTCCAAGCGGTTTCGATGTGTCCGTAACAATGGCTCGGAAACCGCTGTTATTGCTCAGTGTTCCGGCATCACCCATCTGGCCGCCGCTCTCGCCGTAGAAAGGTGTCTGATTGAGGATGAACGTGACCTCATCGCCGCCCCGCGCGCTGTCGACGCGCTGCCCATCCTTCACGATGGCCAGGATCTGCCCTTCACCCTCATGGCCGGTATAGCCGGTGAATTCGGTCGACCCGAACTCTTCGGCAATGTCGAACCAAACGTCTTCCGACGCCTTCTGACCCGAGCCTTTCCAGGCCGCGCGGGCGGCGGCCTTCTGCTCGGCCATAGCGGCGTCGAAACCTGCCCGGTCGACCAGCATATTCTGGGCGCGCAGGGCATCTTCGGTGAGGTCGTATGGGAAGCCGTAGGTGTCGTAGAGTTTGAACGCGACATCGCCAGGCAGCGTGCCGCCGGGCCGCAGCGAGGCGGTTGCCTCGTCGAGCAGGCGCAGGCCCTTGTCGAGCGTCTGGCGGAAACGGGTTTCCTCAAGCTTCAGCGTTTCCTCGATGAGCGGCTGGGCGCGGACCAGTTCAGGATAGGCAGCGCCCATTTCCGCGACGAGCGCGGGGACAAGCCGATGCATCAGCGGTTCGCTGACACCGAGCAGATGCGCGTGGCGCATGGCGCGCCGCATGATACGGCGGAGCACATAGCCCCTGCCCTCGTTCGCCGGCAGCACGCCGTCGGCGACGAGGAAGCCGGATGCGCGCAGGTGATCGGCAATGACGCGGTGGCTGGCCTGTTTGGCGCCCGTCGTCTCGGTCCTGGTAAACTCGCCCGAAGCCGCAATCAGCGCCTTGAACGTGTCGGTATCGTAATTGTCGTGCACGCCCTGGAGGACGGCGGCGATACGCTCCAGCCCCATGCCGGTGTCGATCGACGGCTTGGGCAGATCGCGGACGATCTCGTTATTCTCCTGCTCATATTGCATGAACACGAGGTTCCAGATCTCGACGAAACGGTCGCCATCTTCATCCGGCGATCCCGGCGGGCCGCCCGGAATATGGTCGCCATGATCGAAGAAGATTTCCGAACAGGGTCCGCACGGGCCGTTGTCGCCCATCGCCCAGAAATTGTCCTTGGTCGGGATGCGGATGATGCGGCTCTCCGGAAGTCCGGCAATCTTCCGCCACAGATCGAACGCCTCGTCATCGGTATGATAGACGGTGGCGGTCAGCCGGTCCGGTGAAATGCCCCATTCCTTCGTAATCAGGGTCCAGGCGTGGGTGATCGCCTGTTCCTTGAAATAATCGCCGAAGGAGAAATTCCCCAGCATTTCAAAGAAGGTATGATGCCGCGCCGTATAGCCGACATTGTCGAGATCGTTATGCTTGCCGCCGGCGCGCACGCATTTCTGCGAGGAGGTCGCCGTCGAATAGGGCCGCGTCTCAAGGCCGGTGAAGACATTCTTGAACGGCACCATGCCCGCATTCACGAACATCAAGGTCGGATCGTTTTGCGGCACGAGCGGCGCGGAAGGCACCACCCGGTGTCCGGCGGACCCGAAATAGTCTAGGAAGGAGCGGCGAATGTCGTTCGTCGATGTCATGCGCCGCGATGTAGGCGAGGCGGCGAATACGGGCAAGCACTGCTACATGCCGACGGGCTCCGGAGCATCGGCGGCTTGCGGTGGCGAAGCGGCTTCACTGGTCACCACCGGCCTTTCCGTCGCATCAACAGCATAATGCGCATAACGCTCGATCTGCGGCGCGGTGCGCTCCTCCGGCACAGGCGCCGCGTCGGAATAGAGAGCTTCCGGCGCTTCGTAACTCACCCCCTCGACAGCGACGGGCACGGGGGTCAGGCCGAGATCCGCATCGGAGAATATCGTCGAGCGAAGCCAGGGCGGCCGTCCATCCCCAAGACTTTCACATCCGACGCATCCTATGGGCTCTGTTCCCATCCCGGCGGCCTCAGGGGCATATTCGGCATGGGCCGCGCTATATTGCGCGAAACTATGGTAATCGTCGTAGATCCGGTAGAATTTCGGATCGACCTGCGACACGGCCGAGCGGCCGAAGCAAACGCCCAATGCAGATCCCAGCATGATCGTACCGGCTATGGTAGCGGCGGCGATGGAATGGGGCATGAACTCCTGCTCCGGATACGCGCGTTTGGCTATCCGGAAAGAACCCTTGGGGCTCGATAGCGTTCCGCCGGGCATCATGCATAGGCGTAAGGCCCGCCCTGCTGTAGCGCCGCGCCATAGGCTGGGCGGGCATGGATGCGTTCCAGCCAGTCGATCAGGTTGGGCCGGCTCGAATCCAGTCCCGCGCGATGACGGGATGCCTCCAGTGGGAAACTCATCATCACGTCTGCGGCCGTGAAACTGTCGCCCGCGAACCAGTCGCGATCCGCAAGCTCGCTTTCCAGCCAGTCGAGATGCACGTCGAGCATCCTCTGGATCGGCGCGCGGGCGGGGCGCCCAAGAAGGCCGAGGCGGTTCACCACCAGCAGCGCGAAGAGCGGCGGCATCATCGACCCTTCGGCATAATGCAAGAATTGCCGGTAGCGCAGCACACCTTCCCGATTGCCGGGAGCTCCCAGCTTACCGCCTGCCTTTTCCACGAGATATTCGACGATTGCGCCGGTTTCGGCGACGATC
>DATDNN010000185.1:0-4098 GCA_036518255.1 Allosphingosinicella sp.
AGGGATGCGCAGCGTTGCGGCGCGGACCAAGAGCGGCATGGGGAGGATGCGTGTCGCGATCGAGAGCGCGTTGATGCCCGGATCGAAGATGCCGAAGCCGCCCGGCGCCCAGATCCACTCCTGGCCGGGATGCCATTTGCGCACATCCTCGAACCACTCGATGGCGAGCGCGCGGACCGTCTTACCGGCCAGCAGTTTTGCGGCTGCGGCGACGGCCGCATTGTGCTGGGCGTGCCAGGCGGTGAACAGGGTCCGGCCCGCTTTCCGGGCGGCGATGGCGAGATGCTCGATCTCCCCGAACGTCGCGGCGGGCGGCTTTTCGAGGAGGATGTGCAGGCCGGCGGCGATGGCGTCCCGCGCGATGCCGTAGCGGGCGGACGGCGGCGTGCAAATGGATATGGCGTCCAGCTGTCCGGCCATCGCACCGATCAGCTCCTTGTGGCTGGCGAAGCGCCTCACCCCCTCCGGCGCATCGCGCGGATCGGCGACGGCGACGAGATCGAAGCGGGGATCGGCCGTGATGGCGGGCAGATGCTGGTCCTGGGCAATCTTGCCATAGCCGATGATCGCGATGCGGATCGGCATGCGTCAGGCCTCCAAGGCGCGGACGAAGGCGGCGGCCTGCGCCGCGACTTCCCGGGCACTTTGCTCCGGCCTGTAGAGCGCGGAGCCGAGGCCGAAGCCATCTGCGCCCGCGTCGCGATAGGCCTGCATCGTATCAGGTTTGACGCCGCCCACGACAACGAGGGGCACGTCGTTGGGAATGACAGCCCGCTGCGCACGAACCACGGCGGGCGAGGCGGCTTCGGCCGGAAATAGCTTCAGCACGTTCGCCCCCGCTGCAAGCGCGGTGAAGGCCTCGCTCGGCGTGAAATAGCCGGGCGCGGAAACGAGGCCCGCAGCCACCGTCGCGCGGATGACGGCGGCGTCGGTGGAGGGCGAGACGATGATCCGGCCGCCTGCCGCCTTCACCTCCTCTACCTGGCTTGGCGCCAGCACCGTCCCGGCGCCGACCAGCACCTCCTCACCGAAAGCGGCGGCGAGACGGGCGATGCTGTCGAGGGGCTGGGGCGAGTTCAACGGCACTTCGATGATGCGGATGCCCGCATCGACGAGCGCGCGCCCGATCCCTTCCGCCTCTTCGGGTTGTACGCCGCGAATGATGGCGATGAGCGGGCATTGACCGAAGCAGCTGCGGAAGAGGGGCAAGGCGTCCATCAGAAACTCTCCGTCAGGGCGTGGATCCCGGCGCGGAACGCAACCGCGCCATCAACCTTAATGGCCTTCTGCCCCGCCTGTTCCAGCGCGCGCGCATAAAGGGCGCAAAGTTCGGGCCGGCCGACCAGCGCCACCTGTCCGCCGCCATGCAGGCGCAGGCCGCAGCGCACGTCGCTGCCGATGAGGAGTCCGCTCGCGTAGGAAGCGGCGCCGTCACTGTCCTGATGAAGAGCGTGCCGGGCGCGAATGGTGAAAAGGTCCGAGAGCAGGTCGCCGTCCTCAAGCCCGTCCGCTGCGCCCGCGTCGAAGGCGGCATTGGCGGCGATCTCCTGCCCCAACTGGGGGGCGAGGATGGAGTGGGTCTTGAGGAGGCTGAACAGTTCGCCCGTCATCATCGTGCGGAAGAAGTCGATACGCCCCTCCACCATGACGATCCATTTGGCGTGCGTGCCGGGGTGACAAATGAGCGCGTCGTTCGGGACGAGTCCGGCGGCGATGGCGCCGAGCGCCTGCACTTCCTCGCCGCGCATCACATCGGGGCGCGTGCCGCCGATACTGACGCCGGGAACGATGCCGATCTCCCCCGGCGTAACCCAGCTTATCGCCCTCGCAAGGCTGTCGAGATCGGCAGGACAGGGCGCATAAGGCGCTTCAACCCAGCCGCGATCCGATCCGATCATTCCGGCGAGCAGGACGGGGTAAGCGCCGAAGCGTTCCCTCATGGCCGCAATCTCTCCGGCAAAGCCGCCGGCCGAGACCTTCAAGATGCCGAGATCGTCCTCGAACTCGTCCAGCAGCCGGCCCTTGCCGTCCATCAGATAGGCGCGCCGGTTGGTCGTACCCCAGTCCACCGCGATGCAGCCGTTCCGCCAATCCATGATCACCTCGTCCCATCGTGCCGACTTGCTGGAACCGGGTAACCCCCGGCTGGTTTCCCTGAGCCCATGTCTTTTTGTTCATCGGGACGGCCATCCATGAAGATCGCGCGCATCGAAACCTTCCACGTCCCGCCCCGCTGGCTGTTCGTCCGCGTCGAGGCGGAGGACGGCACGTTCGGCTGGGGCGAAGCGAGCCTGGAAGGCCATGCTGATGCGGTGGACGGCGCGTTCGAGGCCCTTCGCGACCGTTTCATCGGTCATGATCCAAGGCGGATCGAGGATATCTGGCAGGTCGCCTATCGCGCCGGCTTCTATCGCGGCGGGCCCGTCCTCATGTCCGCGCTCGCCGGGCTCGACCAAGCGCTATGGGATCTGAAGGGCCGCCACTACAATCTCCCCGTCTGGGAGATGCTCGGCGGCAGGGTGCGCGACCGGGTGCGGGCCTATGCCTGGATCGGCGGCGACCGGCCGGACGACATAGCCGAGGCCGCCCAGGCGCGCCGCGCGCAGGGCTTTTCGGCGGTGAAGATGAACGCGACGGCCGAACTCGATTTCCTCGGCACGCCCAAGCTCCTCGACGACGTCGTCGAACGCGTCCAGGCGGCGCAGGGGGCGGGCATGGACGTCGGGCTCGACTTTCACGGCCGCATCCATAGGCCGATGGCCAAGCAGCTCGCCAAGCTCCTCGAGCCACTCGGCCTCCTCTTCATCGAAGAGCCGCTGCTGTCGGAAAATCCGGAAGGCCTGGCCCAGCTCGCCCATCTCGTCAGCACCCCCATCGCCCTTGGCGAGCGCCTTTATTCGCGGTGGGATTTCAAGCCCTTCTTCGAAAAGGGCGCCGTCGACATCATCCAGCCCGATCTCAGCCATGCGGGCGGACTTACCGAATGCCGGAAGATCGCGGCGATGGCGGAGGCCTATGACATCGCCGTCGCGCCCCATTGCCCACTTGGGCCGCTGGCCCTCGCCGCCTGTCTCCAGCTCGCCGCCTGCAGCCCTAATGTGGTGCTTCAAGAAATGTCGCTCGGCATCCATTACAATGCCGGCGGCCACGATCTCCTGAACTTCCTCACCGATCCCGTCCCGCTGACCGCCGTCGAAGGCTTTCTTCCGATACCGGAAGGGCCCGGTCTCGGCGTTTCGATCGACGAGCAGGCGGTGCGGGCGGCGGACAAGGATCGCCACCGCTGGCGCAATCCCGTCTGGCGTTACAAGGACGGCAGCTTCGCCGAATGGTGAACGCCGTCCGGGATGCGACGAATTGCATGAGGAAGGCCATTATTAATCTGTAATTCAATAGTCTTATGCGATACCACCCTTGCCGCGCTTCAAGCGGGATGGTGAAGCGATTTGGGGTGGGTTAGCGACATGACTGAACGGTGGACTCCGGATGCCGCGCATACTTGGTTCAATGCGCAGCCTTGGCTCATAGGGTGCAATTTCACGCCCTCGTACGCGATCAATCAGCTGGAGATGTGGCAGCCGGAAAGCTTCGACCTCGACGCCATCGAGGCCGAGTTGAAGCTTGCCGCCTCGGTCGGCATGAACGCGGTTCGCGTCTATCTGCACGATCTCCTGTGGATCCAGGACGCGCCGGGCTTTCTCGACCGGCTCGACGCCTTTCTTGCCAAGGCCGATGGCTTCGGCATTCGCACGATGCTCGTCCTGTTCGACTCCTGCTGGCACCCCGAGCCCGCGCTCGGCCCGCAGCCTCAGCCGCGCGAGGGCGTCCACAATTCAGGCTGGGTCCAGTCGCCCGGCATGCCGGTGCTCGCCGATCCGAGCGCCCATGGCCGCCTCGAAGACTATGTGAAGGGCGTCGTCACCCGCTTCGCCAGGGACGCGCGCGTCCTCGCCTGGGATATCTGGAACGAGCCGGACAACGGCCCCGAAGTCGCCCTCTGCGATCCGCGCGAGCTTCAGGCTGAGGCCGATCTCGTCGTGCCGTTGATGGTCGATGCCTTCCGCTGGGCCCGCGAAATGGCGCCGGTCCAGCCGCTCA
>DATDNN010000186.1:0-3974 GCA_036518255.1 Allosphingosinicella sp.
CGCATCACCCGCGCCGAAATGCTGGAGACGCGCCGCAAGCCTTTCCAGAAGCTCGATACCAATGGCGATGGCCGATTGTCGTTCGAGGAATGGGCCGTCTCTACATCGGAAAAGTTCGCCAGGGCCGACGTCAATCGCGACGGGGCTCTCAATGCGGCCGAATTCCTGACGACGAAGCCCAAACCCGCGAAAAAGAAGAAATGCGCCTGTTAAACCCCGTCATTGCGAGGAGCGAAGCGACGAAGCAATCGAGGTAGGCGCCACTGGATTGCTTCGCTGCGCTCGCAATGACGACCTTGCTAGCGCGGTTCTTCGTTTAACACCCAGGCAATGGCGCCCTTCACATGATCCAGAAAATAGGGATCTGAATAGCTTTCGCTCGTGTGCCCGAGGGCGGTGTAGAAGATCCGGCCGCTGCCTTCCGTGCGCGTCCAGGCGATCGGCCAGGGATTGCCCTGTTCGCCGATCGATGCCGGATCGAGCGTCAGTAGCAGTCGCGACTTGGGGCCGAAACCGCGGATGAGATACCATTCGTCCACGCGTTCATTCGACACGGGGAGGGCGCGTGTCGCCGGATGTTCGGGGTTGGTAACAATCAGCTTGCCCTTGGGCGTTCCGGCCGGATGTCGCGCGAACTGGCCGCCGATCAGCGCCTGATACCAGGGCGAGTGATAGTGGGAATCCGCGGCGGCGTGGATGGCGACGATCCCGCCGCCCTTGCGCACGAATGCTTGCAGCGCCTCGGCGCGAGGCCCGGTCAGCCATTCGCTGGCCGCATCCTTGGGATCGGTCGTGGTGCTGAGCAGGATGATCGCGTCGAAATCCTCGAGGCTCTTCGGCGTGAAGATTTCGGGGGATTCGCTGGCGACCGCCGAATAGCCCTGATCCCGGACGAGGCGGGAGAGGGCGGGAACGCCCGCGGCAATGGATTCATGCCGGTATCCCGTCGTGTGGCTGAAGATCAGCACCCGCTTGGCGGAAAACGGCCGGTGGTCCGGCCGCACCGGCGCGCAAGCCGCCAGGATCAGCAGCGGCAGCAATATCCAGGCTCGCAACAGGCTCACAACGCCTCCAGCCAGCCATCGAGCGCCGACCGCGCTCGCGCCGTGTACATCTGCTTGCGGTTCACCTTCTTCGTCTTCCCCTCGACAGGGGGGAAGAGGCCGAAATTGACGTTCATCGGCTGATAACTGTCCGCTTCCGCGCCGCCCGTAATGTGGCCGAGCAGGGCGCCGAGCGCGGTTTCGGGGGGCGGGGGCGGCAGCATTCCGCCCGCAATATCGGCGGCGGCGAAACGCCCGGCGAGGAGGCCGACGGCGGCGGATTCCACATAGCCTTCGCAGCCGGTGATCTGCCCTGCGAAGCGGATATGCGGATGCGATTTCAGGCGCAAAGTCCTGTCGAGCAGCTGGGGTGAATTGATGAAGGTGTTGCGGTGAAGGCCGCCGAGCCGGGCGAATTCCGCATTCTCAAGACCGGGGATGGTCCGGAACAGGCGCACCTGCTCGGCATATTTGAGCTTGGTCTGGAAGCCGACCATGTTCCAGAGCGTGCCCAATGCATTGTCCTGCCGGAGCTGGACGACGGCATAGGGCCAGCGGCCGGTGCGCGGATCGTCGAGGCCGACCGGCTTCATCGGGCCGTGCCGCAGCGTGTCGATGCCGCGCTCGGCCATCACTTCGATCGGCATGCAGCCCTCGAAATAGGGCGTATTCTTCTCCCACTCGCGAAACTCGGTCTTCTCCCCGTCGATCAGGCCCTGGACGAAGGCGATATACTGGTCCTTGTCCATCGGGCAGTTGATGTAATCCTTGCCCTCGCCCTTGTTCCAGCGCGACTGGAACCAGCAAATGCCCATGTCGATGCTGTCCTTGTGGACGATGGGCGCAATAGCATCGAAGAAGGCGAGGGCGTCGCTGCCCGTCGCCGCGCCGATGGACTCGGCGAGCTTCTGCGCGGTGAGGGGGCCGGTGGCGACGATCACCGGGATGGCCGCATCGGCGGGGAGGGCGTCCACGCGCTCGCGGACCAGTTCGACATTGGGGTGGCCCGCAACCTTCTCCGTCACCGCCTGGGAAAAGCCGTCGCGGTCCACTGCGAGGGCCGAACCGGCGGGCACCTTGTGCGCGTCGGCGCAGGCCATGATGACGGAGCCGAGCGCGCGCATCTCCGCATGGAGGAGGCCGACGGCGTTATTCTCCGCATCGTCGGAGCGGAAGCTGTTCGAGCAGACCAGTTCGGCAAGGCCGTCCGTATGGTGCGCTGGGGTCGCCTCGATGCCGCGCATTTCGGACAGGCGCACCTTCACGCCCTTTTCCGCCAGTTGCCATGCCGCTTCCGAACCGGCGAGCCCGCCGCCGATGATGTGAACCTGTGCCGTCATGCGTGCGCCTTAGCGCGCCTCCGCCGGAGAAGGAACCGCCCTCCGGCCTTGCCCGTTCAAGCCTTCGTCAACACTGTGGAGGACGATCATGGTCACGGACACAGTCAATCAGCGTATCGTGGGTTCAAGAACAAGCTGGGGATGGGTTCTGGCGATCGGCATCGTCATGCTTATCGCGGGCATTGCCGCCCTCTTCTTGCCCGGCGTCGCGACATTGAGCGCGAGCTTGGCGCTCGGCTGGATCCTGCTCCTTTATGGAATTGCCGGCATCGTCATGGGCGTTCAGTCGCGGCGCGGGCGGGGCCATGCCGCCGATCTCCTCTACGGTGTCCTGTCGATCTTCGCGGGCGCCTTCCTCCTCTTCTTTCCGCTGATCGGGACGATCTGGCTGACGCTCGCCGTCGCGGCCTGGCTCGCCGCGCGCGGCATCGTGGAGATCATCGCCGCGGTCACGACCCGGCGCGAGCGGGGGCTGCTGATCGTCACCGGCCTCCTCAATATCATCCTCGCCGCCATTCTGATCGCGGGCTGGCCGTTTCCGGCCGTGCAGCTGCTCGGCATCGCCATCGCGATCAGTTTCATAGCGAGCGGAGTGACCGCGATCATCGCGTCCGTCGGATTGCGCCGACTGGAGCACGCGGTCTAGCGTCCGGCCGCCATGCGCATTTTCACGATCGGCTATGAAGGCGTAACGCAGGCCGAGTTCATCGCGGCGCTCAAGGGGGCTGGCGTGGAGCGGATCATCGATGTCCGCGCCGTGCCGCTCTCCCGCCGCCCGGGCTTTTCCAAGAACGTGCTGGCGAACGGCCTGCGCGAGGCGGGCATCGATTATGTGAACCTGAAGGCGCTCGGCACCCCGCCCGAAGGCCGGGAAGCCGTGCGCAAGGGAAAGCATGACGTTCTGAAACGCGTCTATGCGGCGCAGCTCGAGACGCCCGAAGCCGGACTGCAGGCGGAGCAGCTCAAGGAACTGGCGGCGGAGAAAACCTCCGCCCTCATGTGCTTTGAGCGCGATCCGTCGGGATGCCATCGCACCTTGCTTTGGCAGGCGGTACTTCCCAGGGCCGAAGTGGTGGACCTGATGCCGTGACAAGAACGCTTGACCCTTCGTCATTGCGAGGCGCGTAGCGGCGAAGCAATCCAGGCCGGCGCTCCGGATTGCTTCGCTTCGCTCGCAATGACGAGGGGATGATCCCGCAATGACGAGGAGGCTTATTCCTCCTCGCTCGCCTCGATGACGGCAGGGCTCGCCGCGAGGGTCTGATCCTCGACGTCGACCACCGCGTCGGCCTCGTCCTCGCTCTCCTCGATGCGGGCGGCGGAGACGACATGCTCGTTCTCGGCCACGCGGAAGATGGTGACGCCCTGCGTGTTGCGGCCCGCGATGCGGATGTCGCCCACCGTCGTGCGGATCATCTTCGCCTGGTCGGTCACCAGCATCAATTGCTCGCCATTATGCGCGGGGAAACTCGCCACCACGCAGCCGTTGCGCTGCGAAGTTTCGATATTGGTGATACCCTGGCCGCCGCGATTGGTGCGGCGATATTCATAGGCCGAAGTGCGCTTGCCGTAGCCATTTTCGGTCACCGTC
>DATDNN010000187.1:0-2224 GCA_036518255.1 Allosphingosinicella sp.
GATCCTGCCCGTGAAGCCCGCCGCCTCCAGCGAAAGCGCGGCGTCGACGGCGGTAAGCCCGGTGCCGACCAGCAGCACCGTGTCGCTCGCGCCAAGATCGCGCGCGATGGGGCCGGCCCAGGGATCGGCGACATAGACATCGTCCGGCAGCCCGGCGCGGGCGATCACCCCCGGCACATCGGGCGCAAGATTCCCCGCTGCGAGGATTACCCGGTCGGCTTCCACCCGCCGCCCGTCGGAAAGCAGAACGGTCTCGCCGCCTTCCGGACCCGGCGTCACGTCCATCGCCTGCCCCTCGACGAGTTGTAGCCGGCCGCCGTGGAGCGCGCGGGCGGCGGCCAGCTCCTCTTCCAGATAGGCGCCATAGATGCGGCGCTCGGCGAAGCTGTCCGGCCCGCCCAGCCCCTTCCCGGCGATCCAGTCGGCGAAATGGCTGGGCCGGTCGGGGTAGGCGCTCATGCCCGCGGCGCGGACGTTGAGCAGGTGATCGGGGCTGTCCGTTCCATAAGCGGCGCCCCGCGCAGGGCGCGCCCGCTCAATGAGGGTAACGCGGGCGCCGGTCAGCGCCAGAATCTGGATCGCCGCGAGCGTGCCCGAATAACCAGCGCCGATGATCGCGACATGGGACACCTCTTCAGGCCTCCGCTTCCAGCACCGAGTCCGGAACCTTGTCGGCGAGGCTGAGCCCGTCGAGAATTCGCGCCGTTTCGTCCCGCACCATCAGCATCACCTTGTGCAGACGGCATTTCTCTTCGCTGATGCAATTGTCGCATTTTTCATAAGCGAGACGGCTCGCGCAGGGGAGAAGCCCGATCGATCCGCGCGTCATGCGGATGAGCTCGCCATAGCTGATCTCCTCCGGCGGTCGGGCGAGCCAATAGCCGCCGTCGCGCCCCCGGCGGCTGCCGATGATCCCCGCGCGCGCCATTTGCGAGAGCATGACGGTGAGGAATTTGGGCGGAATATTCTGCGCGTCCGCGATTTCGCTCAATTGCACCGGCCCCTCGCCATAGCGGTCGGAGAGGTGGAGGAGCGCCCGAATTGTATACCGGGTTCGTTGAGAAAGCATAAGCTCCCCATGAACCGGCGCGATCCTTAAAGCAACTCGGGGTCTTTACCCCGCGCCTCCGCGTCGGCGCGGACCTCCATGGCAAGAGCGCGCGCCGCGTCCAGAGCCGGCCCCGGATCGCCGCCTGCCAGCACCGCATCCTCATAGGCCCGGCAGGCATCCGACAGCCGGGGATAGCCGAGCATGCCAGCCTGGGCGACAAGCTTGTGCGCGATGCCGGGGGCGTCTGCATCGCCGGTCGCGAGGAAGGTGGCGATCTGGTCGCCAAGTTTCTCGAGCCATGCCCGCATGCGATCGGGTCCTGCCATAGCCAGAAGGCTCCGATACGCCGCTTCGTCAAAAAAAGGCTTGTCCCCGGCCATGCAACTGGTGGAGCATTCCTGGCGCGGGAAGGCAAGCCCGCCGCAGAGGGAGAAACAGCATCGCCAGCGATCCGCGCCTCGGCCATTTGCGCGCCGCCTTCGGCAAGCGAACGCAGGCCGACGTCGCCGCGATCCTCTCGCTCCTGTCAGAGGGCGAAAGCGGGCGCGGGGAGGCCCGCCGTATTGCGCACATGATCGCCGGAAGCGCCGGGCTGTTCGGGTTCGCCGAATTGGGCGCGGCGGCGGCGGCGCTTGAGGACGCGCTGGAGGCGGGGGCAGGGGAAAGCCAGGTTTCCAGCCTTGCCGCGGCGCTCGGGAAAAGCCTTCTCACGATCAGCGATTAGGGCGCGATCCGGCGCGGACGGATTTTTCGTGGACCATGCGATTCCTTTTTCCTATCGTTCCTCCATGTTGGCCTGGACCCCCGCATGACCCGCATCCTGCTCGCAGACGATCATCCCCTGACCCTTTCGGGTATCGAAGCATTGCTGGCGGGAAGCGGATATGAAGTGGTGGCGCGGGTGGCGGACGGCGTCGCCGCGCTCGATGCGCTACCCACCGCCCGGCCCGATATCCTCGTCCTCGACGTCGACATGCCCGGACGCTCCGGCCTCGACGTGCTCCGGACGTTGCGCAGCCGGGGCGATCAGCGCCCCGTCATCCTCCTCACCGGCAGCATCAACGACGGCATGGCGATCGAAGCGATCCAGACAGGGGTCAGTGGCCTCGTCCTCAAGGTCGCGGCGCCCGACATCCTGCTCGAATGTCTCGACGCCGTGAAGAATGGCAGGCG
>DATDNN010000188.1:0-24425 GCA_036518255.1 Allosphingosinicella sp.
TGGCTGCTGCCACAATCCGACCGGCGCGGATCTGACGCTGGAGCAATGGGACGTGGTGACCCGCTTCATGGCGGAGCGCGCCCTCATTCCCTTCGTCGACCTTGCCTATCAGGGGCTCGGCAACGGCCTGGAAGCCGATGCGGCCGGTACCCGCATGGCGGTCGAGCGGTGCGAGCAGGCGCTCGTCGCCCATAGCTGCGACAAGAATTTCGGCGTCTATCGCGACCGCACCGGCTCGCTGTTCGTGAAGGCCGGGAGCGAGGATGCGGCCGGAATCGTCTACGGCAACCTCCTCTCGCTCGCCCGCACCATGTGGTCGATGCCGCCCGATCATGGCGCGGCCGTCGCCCGCGTCATTCTCGACACGCCGGAGCTGCGCGCGGATTGGGAGGCGGAAGTGCAGGAAATGTGCGCCCGCATCCGCTCCTTGCGCGCCCGCCTCGCCGCGTCCGACCCGCGCCTTGCCTATATCGACCGGCAGAATGGCATGTTCTCGATGCTGCCGCTCTCGCCCGACAAGGTGAAGGCGCTACAGACCGAAGAGGGCATCTACATGGCCGGTTCCGGCCGCTTCAATGTCGCGGGCCTGTCCGACAGCAATGTCGACCGTTTCGCGGCGGCGGTGGCGGCGAGGCTCTGATGGCGACCGCGGCCGTCCGCTCCAACGCGCCCGATCCCGCTTATGACTGGCGGAAGATCGCCTATCTCCTCCAGCTGAGCCGCGCGCTCGATAATCTGGAGGAGACGCGGCTCGTTCCCGAGCGGAAGGTGCTCTACCAATTCTCCGCGCGCGGGCACGACATGGCGCAGATCATGCTGGGCTCGCGGCTCGATCGGCCCAAGGACGCGGTCTGCGGCTATTACCGCTCGCGCCCGCTGCTGCTGACGCTCGGCGTACCGCTGGAAGATGCGCTGGGTTCGGCCATGGGCCGGGAAGGCGGCTATTCGGACGGCCGCGATATCGGAGTCGTCTTCAACTATCCCAATCCGAACGGCGCCCCGGCGCTGCCCATGTCGGGCGGGGTCGGCGCGCAATATACGCCGACCGCGGGCTGGGCGCAGGCGATCGAATATTATCGCACCGCGCTTGGCAGCGAAGCACACAAGGATTCCATGGCCGTGGTCCTTGGCGGCGATGCATCGGTGGCGACCAACGGCTTCTGGGCCGCGCTCACGATCGCGACGACGCAGAAGCTGCCGATGCTCTTCTATATCGAGGATAATCAGTACGGCATTTCGGTGCCCTCGACCTACCAGACGCCGGGCGGCAATATCGCCAGAAACCTCGAAAGCTTCACGGGCCTCGAAGTCTTTTCCGGCGACGGCACCGAGCCTGCCGAGGCCGCGCGCCTCCTCTCCGCTGCGGTCGATCATGTGCGTGGGCGCCAAGGCCCGGCTTTGCTCCGCCTCACCGTGCCGCGCCTTCAGGGGCACAGCTTCCAGGACACACAGACCTACAAATCCGAGGATTTCGTCGCGTCGGAATGGGCGCGCGATCCGCTGCCGAAACTGAAATCCTATCTCGTCGGCTCGCTCTTCTCCGAACAGGAATGGAGCGACATCGAGCGCGAGGCCGCCGACGCTGTCGAGGCGGCACGCGAGAAGGCCGAGGCGCGGGGCGTTTCCAGCCCTGAAAACGTCCTCCGTCACGTCTTCTACGAAGGGGAGATGCAGGAGATCGGCGGTCAGTGGACCCACGGCTACACCCCGCCGCCTTCCACCGATCAGCCGAAGCCCGAAGGCCAGCGCATCAACATGGTGACGGCGATCCGCCGCACGCTGGAGCATGAGCTGGAGGTGAACCCGCGCGTCCTGCTGTTCGGCGAGGATATCGGCCCTAAGGGCGGCGTCCACGCCGTGACGCTCGGCCTTCAGGAGAAGTTCGGGATCGAGCGGGTGTTCGATACCAGCCTGTCCGAGGAAGGCATTGTGGGCCGCGCGGTGGGCATGGCGATGGCGGGCCTGATGCCGGTGCCCGAAATCCAATTCCGTAAATATGCCGAACCGGCGCTCGAACAGATCAACGATTGCGGCACGATGCGCTGGCGCACGAACAACCGCTTCGCCGCGCCGATGGTGCTCCGCATCCCCGGCGGCTTCTTCAAATGCGGCGATCCCTGGCACAGCCAAACGAACGAGGTGCAGTTCGTCCACAATCCGGGCTGGAAGGTCGCGGTGCCATCCAATGCCGAGGATGCGGTGGGCCTGCTCCGCGAAGGGCTGCGCGGCAACGATCCGGTCGTTTTCTTCGAACATCGCGCGATGCTGGACGATAGCTGGGCGCGCCGTCCCTATCCTGGCGACGATTACGTCCTCCCCTTCGGCCGCGCGAAGAAAACGCGAGAGGGGAGCAGCATCACCATTGTCACCTGGGGCGCGATGGTCCCGCGCTGCGAGGAAGCGGCGAAGGACTTTTCCGTCGACGTCATCGACCTTCGCACCCTGATGCCCTGGGACCGCGAAATGGTGCTCGAAAGCGTCCGCCGTACCCGCCGCTGCCTGATCGTCCACGAAGACCTGCTGACCGGCGGCTTCGGCGCGGAGATTGCGGCGGTGGTCGCGGACGAGGCCTTCCTCGATCTCGACGCCCCCGTCTCGCGCCTCACCATGCCGGACATTCCGAGCCCGCATAATCCGGTGCTGCTCGATTGGGCCGTGCCCTCGGTGGAGCGCATTCGGGCCAAGATTGAAGAACTGGTGGGGTTCTGAACATGATCGACGTCACTGCGCCCATTGAGCAGGAGGGCACCAAGGCTGTCGTTCGAGCCTGGCTGAAGCAGGTCGGCGACAAGGTTGAAGTGAACGACCCGTTGGTCGAACTGGAAACCGACAAGGTTGCGGTCGAGGTGCCGGCGCCTTCCGCCGGGATCCTGCGGGAGATCGTGCTGCATTCGAACGACGAGGCCGCGCCGGGTGCGGTGCTGGGCCGCATTGCGCCGATGGCGGAGATGAACGCCGGAGACTCCGTTCGTGCCGAGCGGAGTCGAGACACGTCTGCCCTGGAACCACGCTTCTCGACTTCGCTCGAAGCGAACGGGGAGGGCGTTGAGGGCAAGGCGAACGGGAACGGGAAGAGCCTCGATCCAGAGCTCCGCCTTTCGCCCTCGGTAAAGCGCGCGCTGCTTCAGCACGATATCGATCCTTCCCGCATCCAAGGCACGGGCCGGGGCGGGCGGATCACGCGGGCGGACGTCGACAAGGCGGTCGAAATGGCCACCATAACCCACGAAGGCCCGCGCACCACGGCCCAGCCGATGGCTGTCGCCCCGTCCGATGCAGCGATTGCCTCGCACAGCGTGCCGCATGATCGTATGCGCCTCCGCATTGCCGAGAATATGCTGAACTCGGTCACGCAGGCGCCGCACGTCACCGCGATGTTCGAATGCGATTTCAGCGCGATCATGGCGCACCGGGCGCGGCACAAGGATGCGTTCGCTAAGGCGGGCGCGAAGCTCACCTACACCGCCTATATCGTCGCGGCGGCGGCCGAAGCGATGAAGGTCGCGCCCGCGATCAACAGCCGCTGGCATGACGACCGGCTGGAAATCTATGACGATATTAATATTGGCGTGGGCACCGCGCTCGGCAACAAGGGGTTGATCGTCCCCGTCCTCCGCCAGGTGCAGATCCTGTCGCTCCAAGGCATTGCGGCGGGCCTCGACGCGCTCGTCGAAAAGGCGCGGGCCGAGAAGTTGTCGCAGAACGATGTGAAGGGCGGGACTTTTACTATCTCCAATCACGGCGTGTCGGGATCGCTCTTCGCCAGCCCGATTATCATCAACCAGCCGCAATCGGCGATCCTCGGCGTCGGCAAGCTCGAAAAGCGCGTCATCGTGCGCGAGGTTGGCGGGGTGGACACGATCCAGATCCGCCCGATGGCCTATGTCAGCCTCACTATCGATCACCGCGTGGTGGACGGACACCAGACAAACGGCTGGCTCAGCCGCTTCGTCGAGGTTCTGGAGACCTGGCCGCTCGATTGATGAATGCGCCTGGGAAGCAGGCGCATTCATTCGCTGTTACTCGTCCGTCTGACTGTGCATGCCGCCGGGATCGGTGACGCCCTGCATCGCGACATGCGCCGCCTCGTCCTCGCTCGCGCGGCTGATGTCGCCGAGCGAGATGATGCCGATGAGCTTTCGATCCTCATGGCTCAGCACCGGAAAGCGTCGCACCTGCGCATCGCTCATCTTCAGTGCGACGTCCTCGATATTGTCATCGTCGAAGCAGTAGAGGATTTCGTCGGTCATGGCGTCGCGCACCGGCGTATCCGGGCCGCGCCCTTCCGCCACTGCTCGCACCGCGATGTCGCGGTCTGTGATAATGCCTACCAGACGGTCCCCGTCGCAGACCGGCATCGATCCCGCATCCTCGCGCAGCATGAAGCGCGCGGCTTCGCGGATCGACTGGTCCGGGCTTACGACTTCCACGTCGGGTGACATACATTCCGAAATCTTCACGGCATCCTCCTCACAGGCTGTTGATCAGGAAACAGGCCGGAAGCCGCGCCTGTTCCAGGGCTCGGCCCGGCCAACCGCCTTCCTGCCTCCGTTCGGCGTCCGCGCCTTTGGAACAGCGGCAAAGAAGTTGGCGTTCTGCCGGAAAGTTGTGAGGACAAAATTATGGACGAACGGAACGTCGTTGAGAAACGCACGGTTGTAGTGGAACGGGGCAGTGGTGCCGGCACGATCGCGGCCATTGCCCTGTTGATCGTGGTGGTCGCAGTGCTCGCCTATTTCGGATTGCTGCCGATCTGATCGCCTATGATGCTAGCCAATTCGGAATGGTGTCGGCTCGGATAAGGGCCGCGACATCCTGACGCGGCCTGACCACCGCCCACTGATCGCCGCTCACTAGCACTTCGGGGGTGAGCGGGCGGCTGTTGTAGGTACTCGCCATCGTCGCGGCATAGGCGCCCGCCGTGCGGAAGACGAGGAGGTCGCCCGCCTCGACGGCGTCCATGTCCCGGCTGGTGGCGAAGGTGTCGCCGGTCTCGCAGACCGGCCCCACGACATTGGCCGTCATCCTGCTGCCGCGCGGCTGCACAGCATCGATGGCATGCCAGGCATCGTAGAGGCTTGGGCGCATCAGATCGTTCATCGCGGCGTCGACGATCACGAAGGGATCGGTCGTCCCCGGCTTCACGCGGATGACTTCGGTCAGGAGGACGCCCGCATTGCCGACGATCAGGCGGCCGGGCTCGAAGATCAGGCGCACATTCCAGTTCGCGGCCACCTTCGCCACCATCCGTCCATAGGCTTCGGGACTGGGGGGCGGTGGTGCGTCCGGATCGTAGGGGATGCCGAGACCGCCGCCGAGATCGGCCCTGCGGATGTCGTGGCCCGCCGTTCGCAGATCGGCGATCAGATCCCCCACCTTGCGGAAAGCGGCTTCTAGGGGCGCGAGGCTGGTAAGCTGGCTGCCGATATGGACCGCGACGCCCCGCACATCGAGGCCGGGGAGGCTTCGCGCCTTTTCATAGGCGTAAAGCGCGTCGCGGATCGGAATGCCGAATTTGTTGTGGGCTGCGCCGGTTGAAATCTTCGCGTGGGTGCCCGCTTCGACGTCCGGATTGACGCGGAAGGCGACCGGAGCCACCTTGCCCACCGCCGATGCGACGGCGGAGAGCATTTCGGCCTCTTCGACGGACTCGAGGTTGAACTGGCAAAGCCCGCCCTCGAGCGCGAGGCGCATTTCGTGGGCGGTCTTGCCGACGCCTGAGAAGACGATCTTGTCCGCAGCGATGCCCGCCGCGATCGCGCGGCGATATTCGCCGCCCGACACCACGTCGGCGCCTAACCCTTCGTCCCGCAGCACTGCCAGCACGGCCGCATTGGGATTGGCCTTCACCGCATAGGCGATCAACGGAGCGTCGAGCCCCGCCAGGGCCTCGCGAAAGACCTGCGCGTGGCGCCGCATCGTCGCGCTGGAATAGACGTACACGGGTGTGCCGACCGCCTCCGCGATGGCGGGGAGGGGCACGTCCTCGCAATGGAGGACGCCGTCCTTCAGCTCGAAATGATCCATGCCGGGCGTTTAGTCAGCTTTGGGCGCGCGGGCCAGCGGCGCGTTGCCAGGGCCAGCGCCCTTCGATCTCCACTTCCAGCGAGAAGCTGAGGAAGGTCCGGATGAGAACGATGCCGGCCAGGACGATCAGGCTCTCGATCGTGGGTTGGATCGCAACCGTATTCACGATGTCCGCGGCCACGAGAAATTCGAGGCCGAGCAAGACGGACCGGCCGAGATCGGAGCGGAAATCGCCGATCCGTGCATCCTTTCGTACCCGGCGCGAAGTGCGGAGGAAGGTCGTGAGCGCCGTCAGCGCACCCACGACGATGATGGCGATGCCGACAACCTCGATACCGCGCGTGACCCAGTGAATGCCCTGCATCAGCCTGTCGTCCACGCGCGTCTCCCCTACCTTTCAGCGAGGGAAACGGGCGCGCGAGCGGTTGGTTGCGATCAAGGCCGGTTCATCGTGAGCAGGTCGTAGGTCGCGACGACTTCATCCTTCTGGTTGAAGATGTAGACGGCCCAGCGGACCTCGCCTTTTTCCTCGTCCCGGACGCTCTTCGATTTGACGGTGAGTTCCACCCGCATAGAATCGCCCGGATAGAGCGGCGTCAGGAAGCGGAGATTTTCAAGGCCGGTATTGGCGAGTACCGGGCCGGGCGCGGGCTCCACGAACAGGCCTGCCGCGAAGGAGAGGATCAGATAGCCGTGCGCCACGCGGCCTTCGAAGATCGGGCTCGCCTTGGCCGCTTCCTCGTCCATATGGGCGTAAAAGGTGTCGCCGGTGAAGTGGGCGAAATGTTCGACATCCTCCAGCGTCACGGTGCGGCTCGCCGTCTTCAGTGTATAGCCGATCTCCAGTTCGGAGATGCGCTTGCGGAAGGGGTGGACGCTGCCCCCGGTCTTAGGCGCGCCGGGGAGCCATTGCTTGACGATGCTGGACAGGAGAGCAGGCGAGCCCTGGAGCGCGGTGCGCTGCATATAGTGGGTGACGCCGCGTATGCCGCCCATTTCCTCGCCGCCGCCCGCGCGGCCCGGGCCGCCATGGACGAGGACAGGGAGGGGGGAGCCGTGACCGGTGGATTCCTTGGCCGACGTGCGGTCGAGGATCATCATGCGGCCGTGGAAAGCGCCCGCGCCGAGCACGAAATCCTCCGCCACCTTCGGATCGAAGGTGAAGAGGGAGAGGGCAAGGCTGCCCATGCCCCGGTTGGCGAGCGCGATGGCGTCCGCCATGTCCTTGTAAGGCATGATCGTGGAGACCGGACCGAAGGCTTCGACGTCGTGGACGGCGTCAGACCCCCAGGGATCGTCGGCGCGGAGCAGGATCGGCGCGATGAAGGCGCCGTCCCCCGGGACCGGGGAGGCATCGGGATCGCCCGCGACGACCCGCGCGGACCTGGAGAGTTCCGCCACCGCCGAGCGGACGGCTTCAAGCTGCGACCGGCTGGCGAGGGCGCCCATCTGGACGCCTTCCTCGCGTGGATCGCCGATCTTCACTTTGGCAAGACGGGCGGAAAGAGCCTCCTGCACGGCATCGATATGCTCGGCGGGGGCGAGGGCCCGGCGGATGGCGGTGCATTTCTGGCCCGCCTTCACCGTCATTTCGCGGGCGACTTCCTTCACGAACAGGTCGAATTCCGGCGTGCCGGGGCCGGCGTCCGGGCCGAGGATCGAGGCGTTGAGGCTATCGCGTTCCGCGATGAACCGCACGCTTTCCCGCGCGATCACTGGATGCGATTGCAGCTTCATCGCCGTTGCGGCGGAGCCCGTGAAGGACACTACGTCCTGGCAGGTGAGGTGATCCATGAGATCGCCGACACCGCCCATGACGAGCTGTACCGCGCCCTTCGGCAGGACATGGGCCTCGATCATGATCCGGAACGCCGCTTCGGCGAGGTAGCCGGTGGCGGAGGCGGGCTTCACGATCGCGGGCACGCCCGCCAGCAGGGTGGGGGCGAGCTTTTCGAGCATCCCCCAGACCGGGAAGTTGAACGCGTTGATATGGACGGCGACGCCCTGAAGCGAGGTCCAGACATGCTGTCCGACGAAGGTGCCGCCCTTCGACAATTGCTCCATAGCGCCGTCGATCAGCACCCGCTGGTTCGGAAGCTCGCGGCGGCCCTTCGAGGAGAAGGAATAGAGCGTACCCGCGCCGCCCTCGATATCGATCCAGCCGTCGTTGCGGGTGGCGCCGGTCTGGTAGTTGAGCTCGTACAGCTCCTCCTTGCGCGCCATGATGGCGTTGGCGAGATCCTTCAGCATCCAAGCGCGTTCGTGGAAGGTCATCGCGCGAAGGGTTGGGCCGCCGACCTTGCGGGCGTGATCGAGCATCGCCTTGAAGTCGAGGCCCTGGCTGCCGGTGGTCGCGATCACCTCGCCAGTGACGGCGCTCTGCACCTCGGCGAGGCCGCCGGACGCCGCATACCAGCCGTCCTGCGCGTAATTGAGAAGGTTCAGGGTTTTCATTTTTGCATCCTCTCCGGCCGTTCGTGCTGAGTAGGGACTGAGTTTGTCGAAGGCCCGTATCGAAGCATTTTGGCGCAGGCTCCTTCGATACGCCATTTCGACAGGCTCAATGGCTACTCAGGACGAACGGAAACATTGTCATTTACCCGTGAAGTTGGGCGTTCTTTTCTCCATGAAGGCGGCGACGCCTTCCTTGTAATCTTCGCTGAAGCCGAGTTCGCGCATCATGTCGCGTTGCAGGTCCAGTTCCTCGTCCAGCCGGTGGTCCCAGCTTTCGCGGATCATCTTCTTGATGGCGGCGAGGCCCCGCGTAGGGCCGTTGGCGAAGCGGGCGGCCAGGGCGTCGACTTCCGCGTCCAGCGCCTCGTCCTCGACGGCCTTCCAGATGAGGCCCCATTCGGCGGCCTTTCCGGCAGGCAGGGGCTCGCCCGTCAGCGCCAGCCCCAGGGCGCGCGCCTGGCCGACGAGGCGCGGCAGCACCCAGGTTCCGCCGCTGTCGGGGATGAGGCCGATGGCGGCGAAGGACTGGATGAACTTGGCGGATTTCGCGGCGATGACGATGTCGCAGGCGAGCGCGATATTCGCGCCCGCGCCGGCGGCCACCCCGTTCACGCGCGCGATCACCGGCATCGGCAGGGATGTGAGGCGCCGGATGAGCGGATTGTAGCGCTTTTCAACCGATTCCCCGAGGTCCACCGCTTCGCCCGGGGCGACGGCGCGGTCGTTCAGATCCTGCCCCGCGCAGAAGCCGCGGCCGGCGCCGGTCAGCACCAGCGTGCGCGCATCGCCCAGATTGTCGAGGGCATCGGCCACTTCTTCGTGCATCTCCACGGTGAAGCTGTTGAGCCGGTCCGGCCGGTTGAGGGTGAGGCGCGCGACGCCGCCTTCCACCTTGAAGTCGATGGTCTGGTAGGTCATGAGCTATTTAATAGACCGATCGGTCGGGAAACCCAAGGAGAAGTAGCGCCATGACCGAAGCCTTTATCTGCGATGCGATCCGCACCCCTATCGGCCGCTATGCGGGCGCGCTTTCTTCGGTTCGGGCCGACGATCTCGCGGCCATTCCGATCAAGGCGCTCATGGATCGCAATCCGGGCGTGGACTGGAACATGGTCGACGACGTGATCCTCGGCTGCGCCAACCAGGCCGGGGAGGATAATCGCAATCTCGCGCGCATGGCGGGGCTCCTTGCAGGCCTGCCGCAATCGTCCGGCGGCGTCACTCTCAACCGCCTCTGCGGTTCGGGCATGGACGCGGTCGCCATGGCCGCGCGGGTGATCCGGGGCGGCGAGGCCGATATGATCATCGCCGGCGGATCGGAAAGCATGAGCCGCGCGCCCTTCGTCATGGCCAAGGCGACCAGCGCCTTCGACCGCAACGCCGAAATCTACGACACGACGATCGGGTGGCGCTTCGTCAATCCGAAGATGAAGTCTGTCTATGGCGACGACACGATGCCGTCGACCGGCGAGAATGTGGCGGATGCCTGGAGGGTCACCCGCGAGGATCAGGACGCCTTTGCCGTGCGCAGCCAGGACAAGGCCGCCCGCGCGCAGGAGAATGGCCGCTTCGCCGCCGAAATCGTTCCGGTTTCCATTCCGCAACGCAAGGGCGACCCGCTGATCGTCGACACGGACGAGCATCCCCGCAAGACGAGCATGGAAGCGCTTGCGAAGCTGAGGCCCATCGTCCGCGCCGACGGCACGGTGACCGCGGGCAATGCGTCCGGCGTGAATGACGGCGCGGCGGCGATGATCGTGGCGTCGGAAGAAGCGGCGAGGAAAAATGGCCTCACCCCGCGCGCACGGATCCTGGGCGCCGCCGTCGTGGGCGTCGAACCGCGGATCATGGGGATCGGGCCGGCGCCCGCCTCGCAGAAGCTGCTCGCCCGCCTTGGCCTCTCCATTGCCGATATGGACGTGATCGAGATCAACGAGGCCTTCGCGGCCCAGGCGCTGCCCGTTCTGCGGGAGCTAAGCCTTCCGGACGATGCCGCGCACGTGAACCCCAATGGCGGCGCGATTGCGCTTGGCCATCCGCTCGGCATGTCGGGCGCCCGCCTGCTCCTTACCGCCACAGAAGAGTTGCAGCGGACCGGCGGGCGTTACGCGCTTTGCGCCATGTGCATCGGGGTGGGCCAAGGGATTGCCACGATTATTCAGCGCGTGTGATTCGCGCTAAAATCGATTCGCAAAGTGTGGGCAATCAATTGTTGAACCGACATTCAAGTCGGTCAATGACGACTGCTGTAACGATTTTGTAAAATTTTGCAATCCGTTTTTGACGGAGGCATAATTTCAAGTCGATAAATAAATCGAGCCAAGTATCAATTTGTGTTTATCTACGCAAAAATACGCAAACAAGCATTTTTTGGTTGATATGATTTCAACTATTAAGTTACTTTCCTGATCCATCGAAAGATCGCCCCGTTTTTGGCGTTCTTGAGGAAAGTATATGCGGGGGTTTGAGAGACAGGCTTGGCGGATCGAATGGGTGTCATCGGCGGCACCTGTTCTTTTAGCTTTCGCACTGGGTTGTTTGCAGAGCCCCGCTGATGCCGAAGGCATCGCGTATATTGCGTATAATGGAATGGCCGCTCCCGGTTTGCGCCTTATCGGGCAAGAACCGGAGAAGGGAGCGAGCGGTCAGGGCCGTTTCGGCGACGAGACGGCCTCCGCCACCGGTGTCTCCGCCCCTGCGGAGAGCGATGCGGCCGCTAGGCCGTAGGTGGCGGACGATCTTGACCGGAAATCCTCTTCCCGTCTGCCCACGGGAAGAGGATTAGGAGGTGGGCAAGCATTCGGGCATACCCGGCTCGAACCCCAACGCAATGCTTGTCCACCTCCGACCTTTTTGACAACCCCCTTGTTGGGCCGGTGCGGCAAATGTCGCGTTATGGGTCAGACCTCTGCCGAGTATAGGGGCAAACCCTTATCGGCGGCGCCCTGCTCTATTTCCCGAAGCCGCGCGGAGCTGGCGAAACCATATTGGTGCCTCCCGCTGTCACTTCCTGCACTGCGAGCATGCGATCGGCCGTACCATCCGGCCGGAAGCGGAAGGCCCCGTCGATCCCGGTAAAGCCTTCGTCGGATTCGATCTCGCGCGCCGGGAAGGGGCGACCGAGGCGCCAGTTCGCGGCGATGCGCATGGTGAGAAGGACTGCGTCGTAACCGAGGCTCGCAAGCCGGTAGGGCGTCTTGCCGTAGCGGGCGCGATAGCGGGTCGCGAGCTGCCCGAACAAGGTGTCGGAGGGCGCCGCGAACCAGGCGCCGCGCAGCGCCGCCGTCTTGCCGAGCGCATTGTCCGTCGACCATAATTCGGTACCGAGGATGCGCGCCGCTTTCGACGGGCCGCCGCGCAGGATCGGCGCCGCGACGGCAGCGATCCGGCCGCCGTCGGCGATCAGCACCGCATCATATTCGCCCTGGCCGTTGAGGCGCCCGATCGCCGCCCGCAGCGAAGCGGGGCTGCGGCTATAATCCTGCATCGCCACCATCCGGCCACCGGAGCGTTTCACCGCGTCCAGCATCGCCTGGGAAGCACGCTGGCCATAGACGCCTTCGGGAATCAGCGCCGCGAAGCGCCTCGCCCCGCGTTCCTGGGCATAAGCGACCACGCGTTCGATGGACTGATCGGGCGTGAAGCCCATCACATAGACGCCGTCGCCCGCAATGCCGACATCGTTCGAAAAGGCGATGACCGGGATCCTGGCCGCGCGCGCGATCGGGGCCACCGCGCGCACATCTTCCGACAGAAGGGGGCCGAGGATGAGGCCGTTGCCTTCCGCCAACGCTTCGTTCGCGGCGGCCGCGACGCCTGCCTTAGCGGTGTCATACACGGTGATGCGGATGCGTTCGCCGCCCGTATCGAGCAGCGCCAGGTTCGCCGCATTGGCGATGGACGTGCCGACGCCGCCATTTTCCCCGGTGAGGGGCGCAAGCACGGCGACGCGGTTGCGGGTTTCTTCGGGCGGTAGCTGGATGGCCGGTTCGCCGGGTTGCGGAGGCGGCGTCGGGCCGGCAGGCCCCTTGGGCACGACCTGACAGGCCGCCAGGGCCAGAGTCAGGGCGGCACTGCCGGTGAGGCGAAGGAAGGCGCGACGCGCTTGCGGAGAGAGGGACGGGTCTGCCATGACGAACCTTATCTTATGGACGCGAAACTTTCCCCCGGCCTCTATATAGTCGCCACGCCGATCGGAAATCTATCCGATTTGAGTCCCCATGCCGCATCGGTTCTCGCCGCAGCGGATATTATCGCGGTGGAGGATAGCCGTGTGACGGCGAAACTGCTCGCCCATATCGGGGTCCGGCGGCCGATGACCCCCTATCACGATCATAATGCGGACAAGGTACGGCCCGCGCTCATCGCGCGCATGGCCGACGAGGCGGTGGCCCTCGTTTCCGACGCGGGCACGCCGCTCATTTCCGATCCGGGCTTCAAGCTGGTGCGCGATGCGCGTGCGGCGGGGCGGGCGGTCCATACGGTGGCGGGGCCGTGCGCGGCGATCGCGGCGTTGACGCTCGCCGGTCTTCCCACCGACCGCTTCTTCTTCATCGGCTTCCTTCCCGCCAAGGCCGGAGCGCGCGCGGCGGCGATCAAGGAAGTCGCTGCCATCCGCGCGACCTTGATCCTGTACGAGAGCGGGCCGCGCCTCCACGCCACACTTGAGGCGCTGCGCGACGGGCTCGGCCCCCGGGATGCGGCGGTGGTGCGGGAGATCAGCAAGAAGTTCGAGGAGACGGTGACCGGCACGCTCGCCGAGCTTGCCGGGCGCTATTCGGAGGCGCCGCCCAAGGGCGAGATCGTGATCGTCGTCGGCCCGCCCGCGCAGGCCGAAGCGGCGAGCGAGGCGGATGTCGACGCGGCGCTGCGGGAGGCGATGACGCGCCTCACTGCCTCGCGCGCTGCGGCGGAGGTGGCCAAGACGCTCGGGCTGCCGAGGCGCGACGTGTACGAACGGGCGCTGGCGATCAAATGACGCGCCGGGAGGCCGAGCGACAGGGGCGGCTGGCGGAGAGCCTGGCCGCCCTGTGGCTGCGGCTGAAAGGATGGAGGATCCTTGCCAGGCGCGTGCGGACGCCGGCGGGCGAAGTGGACCTGATCGCGCGGCGCGGACGGATGGTCGCGTTCGTCGAGGTGAAGGCCCGGAGCAGCGAAGGCGGCGCCGCTCTTGCGCTCGACCGGCACAGGCTGCGCCGCGTTGCGGCGGCCGCCGAGGCGCTGGCGCCAAGATATGTGCGCGAAGGCCAGGACATGCGCATCGACGCGATCTTCGTCATGTCGGGCCGCCTGCCGAGGCACCTCGCCAACGTCTGGCACGGGTGACAAAGCGCCGCGACTTGCCTAGAGGCACAACCGCGTTCGGCCCGAACGACTTCCTCACCCGGGATTACAGCATGACCTTACGTGTCGCCGTTCAGATGGATCCGCTGGAAAGCATCAACATCGCGGGGGACTCCACCTTTGCGATCATGCTCGGCGCGCAGGCGCGCGGGCACAGGCTGTTCCACTATGAAGCGGGCGACCTCAGCTATCGTGACGGGCGCGTGACGGCGCCCGCCCGGCCGGTGACGGTGCGGCGGGTGGAAGGCGATCATTTCACGGCTGAAGCTCCGGTAACGCTGGACCTAGCCGAGGATGTCGACGTCGTCCTGATGCGGCAGGATCCGCCGTTCGATCTCGCCTATATCACCGCCACTCACCTGCTCGAACGTATCCAGCATCAGACTTTGGTGGTGAACGACCCGGCTTCGGTCCGGAATGCGCCGGAGAAACTTTTCGTGCTCGATTATGCGCGGTTCATGCCGCCGACGCTGGTGACGCGGCGGCTGGAGGAAGCGCGCGCTTTCCACGCCCAGCATGGCGAGGTGGTGGTGAAGCCTCTTTACGGCAATGCGGGTTCGGCCGTGTTCCACGTCGGCCGCAACGATGCCAACCTTGCCGCGCTCACCGAATTGTTCGGGCAGGTGTGGCGGGAGCCGTTCATGGTCCAGGCCTTTCTCCCCGATGTGTCGAAGGGCGACAAGCGCATCGTGCTGGTGGACGGCAAGCCCACCGGCGCCATCAACCGCCTGCCGCGCGAAGGAGAGATACGATCGAACCTCGCCGCCGGAGGACGCGCCGAAGCCACCGATCTTACCCCGCGCGAGCGCGAGATATGCGAGGCATTGGGCCCGGAGCTTGCGAAACGCGGCCTGCTGTTCGTCGGCATCGACGTGATCGCGGGTTATCTGACGGAGATCAACGTGACATCGCCGACCGGCATCGTCGCCATCGACCGGTTCAACGGCACCGATACGCCCGCGCTTATCTGGGACGCGATCGAAGCGAAAGTGAAGGCATGACGGACTGGGTGATCCGCCTGATCGAGCAATCGGGCTATCTTGGCGTCGGTTTCCTCATGTTCGTGGAAACCGTATTTCCGCCCATCCCGTCCGAAGTCATCATGCCGATCGCGGGCCTTGCGGCGGTGAACGGGCCGATGACGTTGCCGGGCGTGATCGCGAGCGGGACGACGGGGGCGATGTTCGGCAATTTCTTCTGGTATCTCGTCGCCCGCGTGATCGGGCTCGATCGGTTCCGGCCGCTCATCGAAAAGCACGGCCGCTGGCTGACGCTCGACTGGTATGACGTGATCAAGGCGGAGAGGCTATTCGGCCGCTTCGGCGCGATCATCGTCGGCATCGGCCGTCTGCTGCCGACGATCCGTTCGGTGGTTTCCATTCCCGCCGGCCTCCTCAAGATGCGCCTGCGGAGCTTCCTCATCTGGTCGACCATCGGCACGGCGGGCTGGAGCTCCGCCCTCGCCGTGGCGGGTTATGTACTCGGCAAGCAATTTGGCGAAGTTGATGCGGTCCTGGGCCCGCTGTCCTCCGCGATCATTGCGCTCATCGTCCTTGCCTATGTGTGGCGGCAGGCCACATGGAGGACGCGGCACCCCAGGAACTGAAGAACCTGCTTTTGCGTCCATAATGGACGTGTTCGAAAGTGGGTCTTCTTCGGTCGAATGGCGGGAGAGTTCCGTTTTCGGACAGTAAAGGATCAGGTTCTACGCCCGCTCTATTTCGATCCACTTCGGTTTTTTAAGAAGTCATTCACCCGGATGGCTTTGCCTCTTCCAGTCCAAGGAGGAGAGCCGATGTCATCCCGTTACAAAACTATCGCCCGTCTGGCCCTTGCCAGCCTTGCCGCCCAGTCTTCCCCGGCACTGGCCGAAAACGTCACCTTGTCGGGCACGCTGCTCAACAGCTGCCTGCTGTCGCTCAGCGTGCCGGGTGTTCTCGCCCCATCATCGGACGGGACCGTCCTCAGTTCCGAGAATAGCGGCGGCGTTGCGGCCACCCTCGCGCTCGTCGCGATCGGCGGCGCGCCGACGGTGACCTTCGCTGCGCCCAGCCCGGCGGGGCCGATAGCATCGACCAGCGGAGCGACGACGCAGATACGCTACACCTCGCTTCAGGGCGCCAGCCAGTCCTACACGTCCAGCGCGTCGAGCCGCGTCGGCGGCGCCCTGATCGACACCTTCACCGTGCATGGACGCATCGCGAACAGCAACGGCTTCGCGGCCGGAAACTATTCCGTGACGACGGTGGTCACATGCCAGCAATAAGGGCGCCGCTCGCGGCCCTTCTGGCGTGCCTCGCCGCTCCCTGCCTTGCAGTGGGCTTGGGGCCGCTTAAGAAAGAGGGGATTACCGACGGGCCGCGCAAGGGCTTCTATCTCACGGTGATCAATCCCTATCCCGGCGCGGAGACGTTCCGCGCCTATGCGGTGGGCGTGGCGGACGAGATGGCCCAGCCCCGCGTCCACATCCTGCCGGGCGCGACCATCAGCATCGGCGGAAAGCAGAGCCGCCGCATCCTGATCGTGGCGGACGATCTTCAGCCCGGCGAAACCTACGCCTTTCGCGTGTGCGCGGCGAAGGCCGAAGTGATGGAAGGAATGATCCATGCGCGTGTTTGCTCGAAACTGTCTGCGCGCCGCGTCGCTCCTCGGGCTTAGCTTCGGCGGCGGCACGGTTCGTGCCGAGCAGATCTATATTCCCATGGCGCCGAACGGGCCGGGGGGCGAGGATTCGATCGAAACGTCCAGCGGCACGCGCTGCCGACAGAGCATCAACAGCAATGGAACCTATCTTGACGCGGGTGTGGCTGGGACCGCGGCCAAGCCGATGGCGGAGGATGGTCGCGGCTATTTTACCGACACGCGCGACCGGCAGGCCATGGCCTATGTGCGGGTGACGGTGCCCATCGGCAAGAAGCCGAAGCGGATCGACTGTTCGAGCATCTATGAACTCGAAATCCAGCGTCTCAAGCGCGAGGTCGAACTGTTGCAGATGTCGGCAGAGTGATTTGTCCGGGCGCGCATCGCTACCGCGCCCGGGCAATGTCTTCCATCAGGCGCGAGGGTGGGCGTTTCGGTAGACGTCCATCAGATGCGCGGCGTCCACCGCCGTGTAGATCTGGGTGGAAGAGAGGCTGGCATGGCCGAGCAACTCCTGCAGGGAGCGAAGGTCTGCGCCGCGCCCCAAGAGATGCGTCGCGAAGCTGTGGCGGAGGGCGTGGGGGGTCGTCCGTTCAGAAAGGCCGAGGCGGCTGCGTGCGGCACGGACGGCGCGGCGCACGATCTCGCCCCGCAGCGGCCCGCCCCTGGCCCCGCGAAACAGGGGGACGTCTTTTGCGGCCGGATAGGGGCAGAGCGCCAGATAGCGTTCCACCGCTTCACGTACAGGCGGGAGGAGGGGGACGATCCGGGTCTTGTTCCGCTTGCCTGTCACGGTCAGCGTTTCGCCGAGCGGGAGGGCGCCGCCGGTGAGGCCCAATGCCTCGGCAATGCGCAAACCCGATCCGTAGAGGAGAAGAAGGACGGCGAGATTGCGCGCCGCGATCCACGCCTCGGCGGCATCCTCCGCCGTTTCTTCAGCGAGCGCCACCGCTTCGTCCGGCGAAACCGGGCGGGGAACGCTCCGCTGTTTTTTCGGTCCTCGCAGGCGTGGGAGCGTGTGGCCGCCGCCCTGCTCTTCCCCGGCAAAGGACAGGAAAGCGCGTACGGCGGATAATTCGCGGGCGGCCGAAGCGTTGCCGAGCCCGCCCATGCGGCGGCTGCCGAGATAGGCGCGGAGGTCCGCGGCCTGGAGACGGGTGAGCGCGGCGGCATCGACGGGCCCGCCGAGATGGCCGGCGAGAAAGGCGATGAGGCGGTGCGCCGTCGCCACATAGGCGCGCACCGTATGTTCGGAGCGGCGGCGATCCCGCGTCAGATGATCGTGCCACCGCGCGGCGAGGGCGGACGCGGGATGGCCGCTCAGGGGGTCAGCCACCGCGCCATCGTGCTGGTGAGAATACGGCCGAGAAAGACGAGCAGCTCCGATCCGTGCCGCGTCTCGAATGCGGTGCTGGTTCGCTGCCCCAAGGCAAGGAGGCCGGAGGGCAGGGGCGGTTCGCCCCTGAGCGGGACAAGCGCCTCGGCACGCACCAGATCGCAGGCGGGACCGAAGAGCGGATGCCCGCGCTCGACCCCGCGCAGCAGCACGCCGTCGAAACCGGCGATCGAATGTTCGATAACGCGCGGATCGACGAACTGGAGACCCGATGCGTCGGCGCGCATGCCCCGCTCACCGACGTGAAGGGCGATGGCGACGGCGTCGAGGCCGAGGATCTGCGGCCATTCCTGCGTGACGATGTGGATGAGATGATCGAAGCCTTCCGCCTCCACTGCCGCCATGACGGCAGCATGGATCGAGGAGACCGCGCCCGAATGGCCGCGCGCGAAGGCGATGAGGTCCTGATTGGCCTCTTCGGCCGCCTGGACTCTGGCCTGGAGCGCCGCCACCGCCCGGTCTTCGAAGCTGATCACCGTTCCCATGACCGCAGTGTAACCGTGATATGGTTAACAAGCGATGCAAAAATCAGGCGGAGGTGAACTGAACGTCCCCATGACTTAGAGCGCGAGCGATGGCGTCTCCCAACGTTTCCGCGCCATAGGGTTTGCGCACCACCTCATATTCGGCGGCGGCGCCTTCGATCACTTCCTCGCTGTAGCCGCTGGCGAGAAGAAAGGGCATATCTGGTCTGGCTTCGCGTACGCGGCGGGCGAGCTCAATGCCGCTCATGCCCGGCATTACGACGTCGGAAAAGACGAGATCGACCGCTTCCTTTTCAAGGATCGAGAGAGCTTCCTCGCCACTGCCCGCGCAACGCACCCCGCAGCCAATCTCCCTGAGCAAGTGCCGCGCGAAATTGCGGACCTGATCATTATCCTCGACCAAGAGGACCGTGATGCCGGGGGGAAGAACGGGGGCGTTGACATGGGCCGCCCTTTCTTGGGCAGTTTTCCGCGATCGGGGAAGCAGCAGGCGAATGGTTGAGCCTTCGCCAACCCGTGACCGGATTTCTACCTTGCCGCCCGTTTGCGCCGCAAAGCCGTGGATTTGCGAGAGGCCGAGTCCCGTGCCCTTGCCGACGGGTTTCGTCGTGAAAAAGGGTTCGAAGGCGCGGTCGATCACCTCCTGCGGCATGCCGCAGCCGGTGTCGGAAACCGCGATACAGACGAATTCGCCATCCTTCCCGGAGACGTTCGCGCTTGCGAGGGTAAGACGCCCGCCATCGGGCATCGCGTCACGCGCGTTGATCGCGGCGTTGAGCAATGCGGTTTCGAGCTGCGTGGGATCGGCCTCGATATTCCAAGCGTCGTGCGCGAGATCGAGCGTGACATCAACCCGGCTTCCGAGCGTGCGCGACAGCATCCCGGCGATGGCATCGAGCCTGAGATTTACGTCGATCACCTCCGGCTTCAGCGTCTGGCGGCGGCCGAAGGCGAGAAGGTGGCTGGTGAGTGTCGCCGCCCGGTCTGCGGTCTCGACGATCGCATCGAGATAGCGGAGCCTTTTGTCTGCGGAGAGGTCGTCGCGGCGCAGGAGATCGGCGGAGCCGCGTATCACCGTCATCAGATTGTTGAAATCGTGCGCGATGCCGCCCGTGAGTTCACCCAGCGCCTGCAATTTCTGCGACTGGAAAAGCGCGGCGCGCGCCTCCTCCAGTTCTTGCTCGGCCTGCCTCCTCTGGGTGATGTCGCGCGTGACCTTGGCGAAACCCGCAAGCTCGCCGGCCTCCGTATAGATCGGATCTATGACGACGTTGGCGAAGAAACGGGTGCCGTCCTTCCGCACCCGCCATGCTTCGCGTTCGTATTTGCCCTCTCGAAGCGCGGTGGCGAGAGCGCGGGCCGGCTCCCCGTTCGCACGGTCCTCCTCCGTGTAGAAGCGCGAGAAATGCTGGCCGACGATTTCATCGGCCTTGTAGCCCTTGATCGCTTCGGCGCCGGCATTCCAGTTTGTGACGGTGCCGTCCGGATCGAGCATGTAGATGGCATAGTCGCTGACGCCCTGAACCAGCAGGCGGAAGCGCTGCTCGCTCTCGTAAAGCGCGCGTTCCTGCGCCCGTTTTTCAGTGATGTCGCGCGTGATCTTGGCGAATCCGGCAAGGCGGCCCTCTGCATCCCGGATGGGATCGACCACCACATGGGCCCAGAAGCGGGTTCCGTCCTTGCGAACCCGCCAGCCCTCGGACTCGAACTTGCCTTCCGCTGCCGCAATCCTGAGCGCGCGCTCAGGCCGCCCGGCCTCCCGATCCTCGGGCGTGAAGAAGCGGGAGAAATGCTGACCGATAATCTCCTCGGCCTCATAGCCCTTGAAGCGGCGCGCGCCCGGATTCCAGGTGACGATATGGCCGTCCACATCCAGCATGTAGAGGGCGTAATCGGTGACCGAGTTCACCAGAAGCTGAAAACGCTCATCTATATAGGGGGAGGAAAAGGCGCTTTGGTCAGCCATCTACGTCCATGCGAACAAAGCCGGGCGATTGCCCGGCCGACAACCCCATCGCCCGTTCCTTGTTCGTAACGGATTTCCAAATGGGATCAAGCTGAACGCGCGGGAGCCTCAGCGGTTGCGCCTGCTCAGCCGCCAAGATCCGCCTGTCGGACGAGATCTTCCAGCGCCGCGCGGGGCGGTGCGCCCGCTATCTTGAGTCCGCTGCGCAGCAGGAAAAGGTGGCGGGCGATCTCGGCCTGCTGTTCAATCCCGTAGGCGCGGAACGGCTGGCCCGGGATCAGCGCGTAACGGTAGCGGCAGAAAGGATGGCGCATGAGCGGCAGGTAGAAGCGGCCCGCCTGCTGCGCCTGCCAGACATGGGTCATTTCATGGATGAACAGACCCTGCCCCGCTGGCGGCCCTGCGCTGAAATCCTCACTCCAGAGCGTACTGCGGGGGTGAAAGTGGATGTGCCCGCAAGGGGCCATCACTATATTCCGGGGCTGGAAGGGAAACCATTTCCGGCGGCGCACGGTGACGCGGCCATAGTCGACGCAGTCGCCGAAGATCGTGCGGGCCAGCGCGATTTCGCCGGGGGTGAGGGGGCGGACGTTCATCGCCTTACCCCAACATCATAGGGCAGAACTGGTTTCGTCATTACGAGCGGGGCCAAAGCCCGATCGCTGCACGGGGCGCCTCGCCGCTTTGCTCTTGGCAAGAACGATGCGGTCAGTGGCCGGTATGGCTGGCACCCGCATCGCCGATCGATTGCGCCTTGGCTTCGATGCGCATCGACGTGCCGTCCGCGAACTCCAGATCGAGGGGGATCGTGTCCCCCGCCTTTAGCGCCGGATCAAGGCCGAAGAGCATGATGTGCATGCCGGCCGGCGCCAGCGTTACGGTCGCGCCGGAGGGAAGGGACAGGGCATCGAGCTTCCCCATCCGCATCACGCCGCCTTCCATCTTGCTTTCATGGATTTCGGCGCGCTCGGCCTTGGCGCTGGACACCGACTTCAGGACTCGCGCTTCGCTGCCGTTGCGGATGGTAAGATAGGCGGCACCCGGCCGGCCCGGAACCGCGGGCAGGCGAACGGAAGCGCCGGAAATGCCGACTTGTCCCCCATCCGTCTGGACCGGACCCGCCTCATTCCCTTCGGCATTTCCGGCCGCCTGGTTGCCGGGCGCATTGCAAGCGTGCAGGGCGGCGAGGCTGGTCAGGGCGAGAAGGGCGCGGCGCATCTTGAGTGTCTCCCGTGAAACGATCAGTTGCGCATAGCCGCCGCGCCCGTCTTGCAGCAACCGAAACCGCACCTATATCGCTCCCGTTCACGTAAGGCCGCGTGCCTCGTTTCTGGGCGCGGTTTCACAAATATTGCAGGGGCTTAGAGGATTTATGGCAAAAGTAATCGGTATCGACCTCGGCACGACGAACAGCTGCGTTGCCGTGATGGAAGGCGGCAAGCCGAAGGTCATCGAAAATGCCGAGGGCGCGCGCACGACGCCGTCCATCGTCGCCTTCGCCAAGGATGGCGAGCGCCTGATCGGCCAGCCGGCCAAGCGCCAGGCGGTGACCAATCCCGACAATACGATTTTCGCGGTGAAGCGCCTCATCGGCCGCCGCTTCGACGATCCGGTGACCAAGAAGGACACGGAACTCGTCCCCTATCATATCGTGAAGGGTTCGAACGGCGACGCCTGGGTTCAGGCGGGCGGGCAGGATTACAGCCCCAGCCAGATTTCGGCCTTCATCCTTCAGAAGATGAAGGAAACCGCCGAAGCCTATCTCGGCGAAACGGTGACGCAGGCCGTCATCACGGTTCCCGCTTATTTCAACGACGCGCAGCGCCAGGCGACAAAGGACGCCGGGCAGATTGCCGGCCTTGAAGTGCTGCGCATCATCAACGAGCCGACGGCCGCCGCGCTCGCTTACGGCCTCGACAAGGAACATAACAAGACGATCGCGGTCTACGACCTTGGCGGCGGCACGTTCGACGTGTCGATCCTCGAAATCGGCGACGGTGTGTTCGAGGTGAAGTCGACCAACGGCGACACCTTTCTTGGCGGTGAGGATTTCGACGCCAAGCTCGTCGAATATCTCGCCGAAGGCTTCAAGAAGGACGAGGGCATCGATCTCACCAAGGATCGCCTCGCGCTTCAGCGCCTGAAGGAAGCCGCTGAAAAGGCGAAGATTGAACTCTCCTCAGCCGCTTCGACGGAGGTGAACCTGCCGTTCATCACCGCCGACCAGAACGGCCCGAAGCACCTCGTGAAGACGATCAGCCGCGCCGACCTTGAACGCCTCGTCGACGGCCTCATCCAGCGCACGATCGAGCCGATGAAGAAGGCTCTGGCCGACGCCGGCCTCAAGGCCGATCAGGTGGACGAAGTCGTCCTCGTCGGCGGCATGACCCGCATGCCCAAGGTCCGTGAAGCCGTGAAGGCCTTCTTCGGCAAGGAACCGCATACGGGCGTCAACCCGGACGAAGTCGTGGCCATGGGCGCCGCCATCCAGGCGGGCGTGCTGCAGGGCGACGTGAAGGATGTTCTCCTCCTCGACGTCACGCCGCTGTCGCTCGGCATCGAGACGCTGGGCGGCATCATGACTAAGATGATCGACCGCAACACGACGATCCCGACGAAAAAGTCGCAGACCTATTCGACCGCGGAAGACAATCAGAATGCGGTGACGATCCGCGTCTTCCAGAGCGAACGCGAAATGGCTGCGGACAACAAGCTGCTCGGTCAGTTCGACCTGGTCGGCATTCCGCCCGCTCCGCGCGGCGTGCCGCAGATCGAGGTGACGTTCGACATCGACGCCAACGGCATCGTGAACGTCAGCGCCAAGGACAAGGGCACGGGCAAGGAACAGCAGATCCGCATCCAAGCTTCGGGTGGCCTTTCCGACGACGACATCGAGAAGATGGTGAAGGACGCCGAAGCCTTTGCCGAGGAGGACAAGAAGCGTCGCGCCGCGGCGGAAGCCAAGAACAATGCCGAAAGCCTCATCCACACGACCGAGAAGCAGCTTGAAGAGCATGGCGACAAGGTCGATGCGGGCCTGAAGTCCGAGATCGAAGCCGCGGTGGCGGAAGCCAAGAGCGCGGTCGAAAGCGGCGATGCCGAGGCGATGACGACCAAGAGCCAGGCGCTGGCGCAGGTCGCGATGAAGCTCGGTCAGGCCATTTACGAGAAGGAGCAGGCCGCTGCCGCGTCTCCGGAAGCCGGTGCCGCCACGGGCAGCGAAGCCGGCGGTGAGGAAGTGGTCGACGCCGAATTCTCGGAAGTGGACGAAGACAACAAGGCGTAAAGGCTCCCTCCCTCTCCCCTTCAGGGGAGAGGGCCGGGGAGAGGGGGATGTTGGAGGTAGGTGACATGGACATGCGTGATCGCACTGCCCCTCTCCCAACCCTCTCCCCTGAAGGGGAGAGGGCTTAAAGCATGCTTGATACCGATTATTACGAACTGCTCCAGATCGAGCGGACGGCGGACGAGAAGACGATCAAGTCCGCCTATCGCCGCCTCGCCATGGAATGCCATCCGGACCGCAATCCGGGCTGCAAGGTGTCCGAGGAGAAGTTCAAGGCGATTAGCCAAGCCTATGATTGCCTGAAGGATCCCCAGAAGCGCGCGGCTTACGATCGTTTCGGCCATGCCGCCTTCAGCCAGAACGGCGGCGCGGGCGCGGCGCAGGATTTCGGTTCCTTCACCGACATTTTCGAAAATATCTTCGGCGAGTTCATGGGCGGCGCGCGCGGGCAGCAGCGCACCAGCGCGCTTCGCGGGTCGGATCTCCGCTACGATCTGGAGATCAGCCTGGAAGACGCCTATCACGGCAAGGAAATAAAGCTGGAGATCGATACGACCGCGGGCTGCGATGCCTGCGGCGGATCCGGCGCGAAGCCCGGCACGTCTGCCCGCACCTGCACCTATTGCGAAGGGCGCGGCCAAGTGCGCGCCCAACAGGGCTTCTTTGTCGTCGAGCGCGTCTGCCCCACCTGCCGGGGTTCGGGCCAGGTGATCGCCGATCCCTGCCAGCCCTGCCGCGGCGAGGGGCGCGTCGAGAAACGCAAGTCCCTGGAAGTGCGCATCCCGCCCGGTGTTGACGAAGGCACGCGTATTCGCCTGTCGGGCGAAG
>DATDNN010000189.1:0-4688 GCA_036518255.1 Allosphingosinicella sp.
GTTTTGCCGACGCCGCCCTTGCCGCTCGCGACCGCGACCACGCGTGCCTTGCGGTTTGCGGTCCACATCATGCGACAGTCTCCGGCAGCATCATCGGCTCCTTGGCGCCGCCGACAACGGCGACGACTTCAACCGGCTTGCCGTCCGGTATTTCGAGGAAGGAAAGGACCGGCACGTCCGGAATATGGGGCGCGAGGAGGCGCGCCAGCGCCCGCCGCGCGATGGGCGAGGTCACGACCACGAAGCGCCGCGCCTCGCCGAGCAAGGGCCCCGCGACTTCGCCGATCGCCTGCACCAGGCGCTGGGCAAGGCCAGGCTCGATCGGATGCAGGGCATTCTGGCCAGTCCGCACCGCCTGGGCGAGCAGGGTTTCGAGCTCCGCATCCAGCGTGATGACCGGCAGCGGCATCTTGATCGGCACGATCGACTGGATGATGAGCGCGCCGATACGCTGGCGCACCTTTTCGACGAGCTGCACCGGATCGGCCTCCTCGCGCGCCGCGTCCGCCATCGCTTCGGCGATGCGGCGGAAATCCTTCAGCGGCACGCCTTCGGAAAGGAGCGCGCGGCACAGGGCGGCAATGGAGGCGAGCGGCAGCGGCTGGGGCGTCAGGCCCGCGACAAGCTGCGGCGCCGTCTCCTTCAGCGCTTCGAGCAGGTTTTGCGCCTCGTCCATGCCGAACAATTCGGCCGCCTGCATCTGGACGATATGGTTGAGGTGGGTCGCGATCACCGTCGCCGGATCGACCACCGTATAGCCCGCGACCACCGCGTCGGCGCGGCGCGAGGGCGGTATCCAGACGGCGTCGAGGCCGAAGGTCGGATCCTTCACCGCCTTGCCTTCGACCTTGGTGATGAGATCGCCGGAATCGAGCGCCAGCAAGTCCTCTGGCCAGATCTCGTCCTCGCCGCAAATGACGCCCGCCACCGTGATGCGGTAGCTGTTCGGCGCCAGGGACAGTTCATCGCGCACGCGGACGAGCGGAACGACGAAGCCAAGCTCCCGCGACAATTGACGGCGAATGCCGGTGATGCGGGCCATGAGCGGCGCGCCCTTGCGTTCGTCGACCAGGCCGATGAGGGCATAGCCGACTTCGAGACCCAGCGCCGCCCCGTCGCTCACCTCGTCCCAGCCGATCGCGCTTGGCGACGGCGCGGTGGCGGCTTCGACGGCGGGCAGATCCTCGGCCTTTGGCGCGTTGCGGAGCCGCCAGGCGATGAAGCCCGCGATCGCCGCCGCCGGTAGGATCACCAGGTGCGGCATGCCCGGCAGCAGGCCCAGAATGACGAGGATCGCCGCCACCGGAGTCCAGGCACGGGTCGAGGCGAACTGGCTGGTGATCTGGCCCGACAGGTCGAGCGGCGAGGATACGCGGGTCACCACCGAAGCGGCCGCCACCGACAGCAGCAGCGCAGGCACCTGCGCCACCAGCGCGTCGCCGATGGCGAGCAGTACGTAAGTGCTCGCCGCTTCCGAGAGGGACAGACCATGGCTCACCGTGCCGAGCACGAGGCCGCCGACAATGTTGATGACGAGAATGAGAACGCCCGCGACCGCGTCGCCCTTCACGAACTTGGACGCGCCGTCCATTGAACCGTAGAAATCCGCTTCCGTCGCCACTTCCTGGCGGCGGAGCTTGGCTTCCTCGGGCGTCAGCAGGCCGGCGTTGAGGTCGGCGTCGATCGCCATCTGCTTGCCGGGCATGGCGTCGAGGGTGAAGCGCGCCGACACTTCCGACACGCGCCCCGCGCCCTTGGTGATGACGACCATGTTGATGATCATCAGGATCGCGAAAACGAAGATGCCGACGGCATAGTCGCCGCCGATCAGGAAGCTGCCGAACGCCTCGATCACATGGCCGGCCGCCGCCTCGCCCTCATGCCCATGCACCAGCACGACGCGGGTGGAGGCGACGTTCAGCGCCAGCCGCAAGAGGGTGGCGAACAGGAGAACCGTCGGGAAGGAGGAAAAATCCAGCGGCTTGGCGACGTTGAGCGCCACCATCAGCACCGCGAGGCTGATCATGATGTTGGTGACGAAACCGATGTCGAGCAGGAAGGCCGGGATCGGCACCACCATCAGCATGACGAGCATCAACGTCGCGAAGGGCAGCACCGCGCCCTTTCCCGCGCTCAGCCACACGGCTTTCTTGAGGTTCGCCGCGCTCATGCCTGGCTTCCGATCTTCGAGAGCATTTCATAGGCAATGCGGGCATATTCGGCCTTGGGCGAAGCAATCGGGCGAATGCCGCTATCCTCCTCCGCCGCGCTGGCCCGCGTGAACCTGGCCGGCATGCCGGAAAGCGGCGCAAGCGGCATGGCCTGCGCATAAGTTTCGAACGGCACGGCCGCACCGCCGCCAAGCTTTTCGGCGAAATTATTCCGTATCTCGGCAACGCTGCGGGCGCTTCCGTCCTCGCGGTAGAAGACGGAACGGTTGGCGCGCGCCGCGTCCGGCAGGATCGATGCCGCCACCGTCGACGGATCGGCGTCGTACGCCGCGAGGAACTGTCCCGCCCCGCCCGCGCCCAAAAAATGGGCAAGGTAGAGGTCCACATCCTCGACCGGGCGGCCAAGATTGCTTTCGAGATAGGCGCGGTTATCGGCCGCATATTCCGCCGCCATGGCCGAGGCCGCCTCCGGTTCGTTCCTTAGGTCGAGGATCGCCCGCCGCGTGGCGGCATCGGCGACACTATAATGGCCGTTCGACCGGCGCTGGATCGCATCCGCCGCCCAGCCGAGGCCGTGCTTCGCGCCATGATCCTTGACGGTGCCAAGCCAGGTCTGCTCAATGAATTGATAGAGGCCGGTCGCGCTCGACGTCCGGGCCTTGGCGGCAGGGTCGAAACCGCTTTCGATCCGCGCCTGGCTCATCAGATAATCGAAGCCGATGCCGGTGCGGGCGGAGGCGGACGCAATGGCGCTGCCGACCCGTCCGCCGGGTCCGCCGCCTGCACCAATCCTCGCGTTCGTCGTCGGAAACATGACGCCCCCTGTTGATATCGGGAGACGTTAAGCAACTGCCGTGCCAAGTTGGCTTTACTCCCTCTCCCGCGTGCGGGAGAGGGTTGGGGTGAGGGGCGAGCAATAGCGGGCAAAGGCGTCTTCAGCGGCATCGAGCCGCCTCAGCCGCGCACCCTCACCTAACCTCTCCCGCACGCGGGAGAGGATCCATTTTTCCAGTGGAGATTGGGACTTACCGGCCGTTGCGGCCGTAATGTCCGGGTGTGGACCGTCCACGCAGCGCGGCCAGCGCTTCAAGGCGCTGCCGGGTCAGGTCCGTCAGAAAATTGACGCGCATCATCGCGGCCTCGGCAAGCGCCGCGATGCGGCCGGCGCGGGCGCGGTTTTCCGGTTCGTCATGCCACCCACCCGCCTCGCGCGCGGCTTCCACGGCATAACGGAGCATTTCGATGCTCTGCTCCAGCGCGTCGATATCATTGCCGTCGAGGGCGCCGATCAGCGCCTCGTGGCATTCTTCCATCTTGCGGAGCGCGGCGGCGCTCACTGCTCGCCTTTCAGCGGCAGGTCGAGCGCCAGCATACGCTCGGCGATCTTGTCGGGATCGACGGGATAGCGGCCCTCGGCGATCGCGGCGCGGAGCGCGGCGATCTTGTCGGCATCGACCGGCGGACCGGCGGACGCGATGTCGGCGACCAGGCTGGACGCCCCGCCATTCTGCCCCTGCGCCACGGCATCGCCGGCTTTGGCGGTGGCAGCGCTCTTGGCAACCTGCCCCTTTTGCAGGTCGATGCGGCCGAGACCGCTTTTTCCAACACCGTCGATCATCGCTACGTCCTTTTTTCGAGGCCTTTCACGCCTTCATACGCCTATAACGGCAGCGCCGCCGATTATTTAAATCCCGGTAAGAATATGCGTCCATCCTGGCCGACTTCGCCGATGATAGCACCCGCTTTCGCGCCCGAACGCACGCGAATATGGTCGCCCGGCGCGCCATCCTGATCGGCGATGCCGAGCGTGCTGACAGAGAAAGCCGCGCCTTCGGCCAGCACCTCCACCTGATCCCCTTTGCGGACAATCGGCTCGGCCTTCGCGGCACGCACCGCGCTTGCCTGGGCAACGATCGGCACACGGATGCGCCAGCCAAGCGCTTCGCAGCGCAATGTGACGGCGCTCAGCACCGGCGCCTCGACGGACACGGGCTGCGGGCAGGCGGCGAGCTTCAGCCGCCTGTCGATAGGCCGGGCTGGCCCGCCGGGCTCGCCGATATCGGCCCCGAGCGCCGCGACGACCCGCGCTTGCAACGCGTCCAGATCCTGAAATCCTCCGGCCGACGCTGGCGCGGCGGACAAAGCAGCCAACAGGCTCATGTGTCGGAAAAGCGTCACTACGCGCCCCCTCTCAGTGGTTTACGAGAGAGTCTAAGCAACGATTATGCCAAATTATCGCGACACCACCCGCAAATGCTGCTCACCCTTCGCGTCTTCCCCCTTCCCCGGCGGCATCACGATCTCGATGCGGTCGGCGGCAAGGCCGCCCGCTTCGACGGCGTGGGCGGCGGCGGCGGCGCGGGCGGCGGCCAGCTCCCAATTGTCAAAGCGGGCTGCCTCGCCCGCCGTGCCCATACTTTCGATTTCCACGGCACGGCCTTTCGACGCTGCGTCCCGCCCGATCCGGGCGAAGCGCGCCCGCCCCTCGCCGGTCAACCGGGCTTCGCCATCCTCGAA
>DATDNN010000190.1:0-2961 GCA_036518255.1 Allosphingosinicella sp.
CGGCGCGTCCGTCTCTGGCACCTCGTCGAGTTCCTCGACAAAGATCGCGCCCTTCTTCTTCAGGCTCTCGACGACATATTTGTTGTGGACGATTTCATGCCGCACATAAACGGGCGCGCCATAGCGTTCGATGGCGAGTTCGACGATGCGTATCGCGCGGTCGACCCCGGCGCAAAAGCCGCGTGGCGCCGCGATCAACAGGGAAAGGGGGGGCTTCGACGTGACCATGCGCCTGCTCTACGCCATCGCTTGCAGCCTTGAAAGGCGCTTCTTATGATCGCGCGCAACAGGCGGTGCCCGTTTCGCGCCGCCGCTGTTTAAGGAATATCCTCTGTGATCAACGCCAAGGTTGCCGCTTCCGCTCTTCTTTCGCTGGCGCTGCTCGGATGCAGCACGGAGGGCCAAATCACGGAAACGGGCGGGATCGTCGTCACGCGTTCGGCTTGCACGGCCGTCGCGATCCCGGCCGGGACCGGCGATGTCACCTTCTTCAATCCCGAAAACAGCCGCACCGCCGATGCCATCGATGTCGTGGCGACGATGACCAACCTCAAGTCGACCTGCGATGAAACCGGCGACTATGTGGTGACCAATGTCACGTTCGAGGTGCAGGCGACGCGCCGCGATAACCGGGGCGCGCGCGACGTCGTGATCCCCTATTTCGCGACGGTGGTGCATGCCGGCAGCAATGTGGTGTCGAAGCGGGTAAACCGCATCGGCCTCCACTTCGCTGACGGCGATTATCGCGCGACGACCAGCGGCAGCGCCTCTTCCCGTGTGCTACGCGCCGCAGCCACCCTGCCGGAGGATATCCGGCGCGAGGTAACTCGCGAACGCAAGCCGGGCGCGGCCGACGCGGCAGTCGATCCGCTGTCCGATCCGAAGGTGAAGGCCGCCGTTCAGCGCGCGAGCTTCGAGCTTCTGGTTGGCTTCCAGCTGACGCCGGAACAGCTCGCCTACAACGCCACCAAATAACCTCCTCATTGTGCTCCGGCGAAGGCCGGAGCCCAGTCATTCGAAGACCAGCGCTGGACCCCGGCTTTCGCCGGGGAACAGATGCGTTGACTCTCGTGTCGCATCCGGCCAGAGCTTGACCGTCGCCGGCGGGCAACTGCCGGGGAGTCGCGCGGGAGAGCGTGGCGGGTCTGCCCGCCGCCGCCGAAGGAGCAACCGCCCCGGAATCTCTCAGGTCACAAGGACCGCGCGGTTCAGACACTCTGGAAAGCGGACGTTCCCGTTCGGAACGTCCCACCGAAGGGGTAAACCGGCGCGAACCGCTGGTGAAAGCTCTCAGGTCTCAGGACAGAGGGGGTATGGAATTAGGGCGATTCCTTTTCGGGAATGGCCGCCATGCCGCCTTGGGAGACGATGATGAGCGAAGACAGGACTCTACCGCTGGACGCATGGCACCGCGCGAAGGGCGCACGGTTGGTGCCGTTCGCGGGTTACCAGATGCCGATTCAGTATGAAGGCATCATGGCCGAACATAAGTGGACGCGCGACAGCGCCGGTTTGTTCGACGTCAGCCATATGGGCCAGCTCATCATCACCGGCCCCAATCTCGACAAGGCGCTGGAAAGCGTGCTGCCCGCCGACCTTGGCCTGCTGAAGGAAGGGCGGCTGCGTTACTCGCTGCTGCTGACCGAGGAGGGCGGCATCATCGACGATCTGATGGTGACGCGGCGCGGCGACCATTTCTACCTGGTCGTGAACGGCGCCACCAAGGAAGGCGACATCGCGCATCTGGAGCGCAAGCTCGCCGGGCTCGTCATCGACCATATGAAGGAGCAGGCGCTGCTGGCGCTGCAGGGGCCGAAGGCCGTCGAAGCGCTTGCCCGTGTCGTGCCGGGCGTCGCGGACCTCACCTTCATGACCGGCGGCATGTTCGAGATCGAAGGCGTTCCGGCCTGGATCAGCCGTTCGGGCTATACGGGCGAGGACGGGTTCGAAATTTCGGTGCAGGCGAAGGATGTCGAGAAGGTCGCCGACCTGCTCGTCGCGCAGCCCGAAGTGAAGCCGATCGGCCTTGGCGCGCGCGATTCGCTGCGGCTGGAGGCCGGCCTGCCGCTATACGGGCACGATCTCGACACGGCGACGACGCCGGTCGAGGCGGACCTCACCTTCGCGCTGTCGAAACGCCGCCGTGAGGAAGGTGGTTTTCCGGGCTGGCACCGTATCGCGTCCGAGCTTCAGAATGGCGCGATCGTGAAGCGCGTCGGCCTTGCCGTCGAAGGCCGCCAGCCGGTGCGCGAAGATGCGATGGTGGTGGACGGCGAGGGCAATGAGGTCGGCCGCGTGACGAGCGGCGGCTTTTCCCCGACGCTCGAAGCCGCGATCGCCATGGCCTATGTGCCCGCCGCGTCGGCCGAACCGGGAAGCCAGATCACGCTCGCCCAGCGCGGCAAGATTTTCCAGGCACGGGTCGTCCCCATGCCCTTCGTTCCGCATCGTTATCACCGCAAGGGAGCCGGCAAATGAGCCTCTATTTCACGAAAGAGCATGAGTGGATCAAGGTCGAGGGTGACATCGCCACCGTCGGCATCACCGAGTTCGCGCAGGGCCAGCTTGGCGACATTGTGTTCGTCGAAGTGCCCGCGGCCGGAACGCAGGTGACCCAGGGCGGCGAGGCGGCCGTCGTGGAATCGGTGAAGGCAGCTTCTGACGTCTATGCCCCGGTTTCGGGCCAGGTGGTCGAGGGCAATGCGGCGCTGGAGGCCGATCCGTCCCTCGTCAACACCGCGCCGGAAGGCGAAGGCTGGTTCTTCAAGCTGCGGCTTTCGGACAATCACCAGCTCAGCGATCTGATGAGCGCCGACGAGTATAAGGCTTTCGTGGACAGCCAGTAACAATAGCCCTCCCCCTAGATGGGGGAGGGTTGGGTGGGGGTGATCTACGCCGGAGAATGAGCCTTTTCCGGAAACATCACCCCTCCCCAACCCCTCCCCATCGAGGGGAGGGGCT
>DATDNN010000191.1:0-3614 GCA_036518255.1 Allosphingosinicella sp.
CCGGACGATCATGAAAAGTAAGCTGCGCGCCGAAGACGTAAAGATTGGCGGCTTTTTCGTTCAGCATCTCGATACGGGCACCGAAACAAGTGCGGTAAAAGCGGAGGCAGTCCTGAAACTCCGTTACCGGCAGCGAGAGATGAAACATGGGATGCTCCTTTGATAATTTGCTGCCCGACGCAGCATGACCTCTACGCTCGCACGCACCTCTTGGTGGCCCAGACCGCTCACTTCCTCCCGAATAGCTTCTCGATATCCCCGTGCGACAGTTTGACCCAGGTCGGGCGGCCGTGGTTGCATTGGCCGCTATGGGGGGTCACCTCCATTTCGCGGAGGAGCGCGTTCATTTCGGCGACGGAAAGGATGCGGCCGGCACGGACGGAGCCGTGGCAGGCCATCGTCGCGGCGACGTGATCGAGCTTTTCCTTGAGCGACAAGGTCTCGTCGAACGCCGCGAGTTCGTCGGCCAGATCGACGACGAGGCCCCTTATGTCCTCCTGCCCCAGCATCGCCGGGGTCGCGCGGACGAGAACGGCGCGCGGGCCGAAGCGTTCGAGTTCCAATCCCAGCCCGGCAAGCTCGCCAGCGCGGCTCTCCAGCCGGTCGCAGGCGGGCTCGTCCAGTTCCACCACTTCGGGCAGCAGCAGCGCCTGCCGGGCGATCCCGCCGTCGGCCACCGCCTTGCGCATCCGCTCAAGCACCAGCCGCTCATGCGCCGCATGCTGGTCGACGAGGACAAGACCGTCCTCGGCTTCGGCGACGATATAGGTGGCCGCGATCTGCCCGCGCGCCACGCCGAGGGGAAAGCGATTGGCTTCGGGCGGCGGAGCCGCAGCGGGTTCGCCCCGGGCCTGGGGCGCGGGAACATAGGATTGGTGCGCATCCCAGACGGAATGCTGATAGCTCCCCTCTCCGTCAGGGGAGGAGTTGGGGGTGGGGCCGAAGCGGTTGAACGGTACGGAGCTTACCTGCCCGCCGCTCCCCCATCCCGCCCCAGCGGGGCCGTAGCCTTGTTCCCCGGACAAGGGGCCCTCTGCCTGCCAATTCCCCAATGCCGCCGCCGAAGGCCGCTGCGCGCTCCGGTGCCCAGCCGCATCGAGCGCATGGCGGAGCCCCCCGACGATCAGCCCGCGTATGCCTCCGGGATCACGGAAGCGCACTTCCGTCTTGGCCGGATGGACGTTCACATCCACCTCGCTCCCCGGAAGGTCGATGAAAAGGGCGAGGATCGGGTGCCGGTCGCGGGCGAGCAGATCCTGATAGGCGCCGCGCACCGCGCCGATGAGGAGACGGTCCTTCACCGGGCGGCCGTTCACGAACAGATATTGATGGTCGGCGACGCCCCGGTTGAAGGTCGGAAGGCCCGCCACGCCGCCCAAGCGCACGCCATGCCGCTCATAGTCCACCGCGACGCTGTTGTCGGCGAGGCCCCGGTCGGTGAGCGCCGCGACGCGGGCGGGGCGATCCTCGCCCGGCTGGACGTGCAGCACCCGCCTCCCTTCATGTTCCAGTGTGAAGCCGATGTCCGGCCGCGCCATGGCGAGGCGCTTCACCACATCCGCGCAGGCCGCATATTCGGCGCGCTCGGAGCGCAGGAACTTGCGGCGGGCCGGAACCTTCGCGAACAGGTCGGTCACCTTGATCCGGGTGCCTGGCGAAAGGGCGGCGGGACCCTCCTCCACCAGCACGCCATTGTCGACAATGCGCGACCAGCCGTCGGAACCCCGCACCCGGCTTTCCATCCAGAGCCGCGCCACGCTGGCGATGGAGGGCAGCGCTTCCCCCCGAAACCCCAATGTCGACACCGCCTCGATGGCATCGTCCGGCAGCTTGGACGTCGCATGGCGCTCCAGCGCCAAGACCATCTCCTTAGGCGTCATGCCGCAGCCGTCGTCGGCGACCTCAAGGCAGTCGATGCCGCCGCCAGACAGGCTGACTGTGATTCGAGTCGCACCAGCGTCGATGGCGTTTTCCACTAATTCTTTCAACGCACTAGCCGGTCTTTCCACCACTTCACCGGCTGCGATGCGATTTACGAGATGCTCGGGAAGGCGGCGTATTGACATGAATCAGCCTCTAGACGATGCGGCTGTATCCCGCATCACGTTAACTGTGCTGTGGACGGAAGCCGTGGGGGCATCCTATAGAACGAAATTCCGGGCGGTCGGGGGCTTTTCTCGAGCGGCGCCCATCTCAATGAGGCGAGACCAGACATTATGTCATTCATGCGTTTCCTGAAGATACCGTCGCACGACATGGCGATCGACCTCGGCACCGCGAATACCGTCGTCTACGTGCGCGGGCGCGGCATCGTCCTGAACGAGCCTTCGGTGGTCGCGATCGAGACGATCAACGGCGTGAAGCGCGTGAAGGCGGTCGGCGACGACGCCAAGCTCATGATGGGCAAGACGCCGGACCAGATCGAGGCGATTCGCCCGCTCCGCGACGGCGTGATCGCCGACATCGACGTCGCCGAACAGATGATCAAGCATTTCATTCAGAAGGTGCACGGCAATCGCCGCTTCCCGCGCTGGCCGGAAATCGTGATCTGCGTGCCCTCGGGCTCCACCTCGGTCGAGCGCCGCGCGATCCGCGACGCCGCATCCAATGCCGGCGCCTCGCAGGTTTGGCTGATCGAGGAGCCGATGGCGGCCGCGATCGGCGCCGACATGCCGGTTACCGAACCGATCGGATCGATGGTCGTCGATATCGGCGGCGGCACCACCGAAGTCGCGGTCCTTTCGCTCCGTGGCCTCGCCTACACCACTTCCGTGCGCGTCGGCGGCGACAAGATGGACGAAGCGATCAGCTCTTACGTCCGCCGCAATCACAATCTCCTCATCGGCGAAGCGACGGCCGAGCGCATCAAGCAGCAGGTCGGCATCGCTAAGCCGCCGGCCGACGGCGACGGTCTCACCGTCCACATCAAGGGCCGCGATCTCGTGAACGGCGTGCCGAAAGAAATCACGATCAACCAGCGCCAGATCGCCGAGGCCTTGTCCGAACCGGTCGGGACGATCGTGGAGGGTGTTCGTATCGCGCTGGAAAATACCGCGCCCGAACTTGCGGCCGACATTGTCGATCAAGGCATTGTGCTCACCGGCGGCGGCGCTTTGCTCCAGGGTCTGGACGAAGTGCTGCGCGACGAAACCGGCCTTCCTGTCACCATCGCGGACGATCCGCTCACCTGCGTCGCGCTTGGAACCGGCCGCGCCCTGGAAGAGGAAATCTTCCGCGGCGTTCTGCAAACCGCCTAAGGTTCAGGAGGGCGCATGGCGCCGCCATCCACACGGCGCCCCGGCTTTTCCCGTAAGGCGCAATATGGACTGTTCATCGGCTATATCGTGGCCGTGGGCGGCGTCGTGGTTGCCCTGCTGCTACTCGCGCTCTCCGTGGTGGACCCGCGCGGCTTCGGGATATTGAAGGGTGCGGCGCTCGACGTCACCGCCCCGGTCACCGAAGGCGGGCGGAGCATCGTCCGCGCCTTTCAGGACGGCGGCGACGCGGTGGGCGCCTATTTCTTCGCCGCTTCCAAGAACGAGGCCATGCGGAAGGAGCTCGACGCCAGCCGCCAGAAGCTCGTCGAGGCCCGGGCCATCGCCTTTGAAAACACC
>DATDNN010000192.1:0-3153 GCA_036518255.1 Allosphingosinicella sp.
CCGAAGGAAGTGGTGGTGAAGGGCTCCACCTTCACCTTAGGAGGCATGGCCAAGGGTTGCGGCATGATCGCGCCCGACATGGCGACGATGCTGGCCTTCCTCACCACCGACGCGGACGTGGAGCAGAGCGAGCTTCAGGCAATGCTGAAGGAAGCGGTGGGCGCGACGTTCAACACGCTCAACGTCGACGGCGCGACCTCCACCAACGACACGGTGATCCTGCTTGCCTCGGGCGAGAGGGGGCGGCCCGACCTTGCCGAATTCGCGCGGGCGCTGGAGCAGGCTTGCATGGAACTCACGCTGATGATGGCGGCCGATGCGGAAGGCATGACGAAGATCGTAACCCTCACCGTCTCCGGCGCGGTAAGCGCTGCGGAGGCGAAGGCCGCGGCCAAGGCGATCGCCGAAAATAATCTCGTCAAATGCAGCTGGTATGGCAGCGACCCCTATTGGGGCCGCCTGCTTGGCGCTGCCGGATCGGCGGGCGTCGCGTTCAGCATGGACGGATGCAGCGTCGCCTATGGCGGCATTTGCGTGGCGCAGGGCGGGGTCGAGATCGATCACGACAAGGCTGCCGTCGCCAAGCATATGCAGGGCCGCGACATCGCCATCGAAGTCGGCCTCGGCGCGGGCACCGCATCGGCCCGCACCATCGGCATCGACCTTGGACCCGGCTATATCAAAGAGAATATCAAGACGTCATGACACCAACTCAAACCGCAAACATCCTCGTCCAGGCCCTGCCTTATATCCAGCGTTTCGCCGGAAAATCGGTGGTGGTGAAGCTGGGCGGCGCCGCCATCGACAAGGAGCTGGACCGGGCGCTCGCCCAGGACGTTCTCCTCCTCCGGAGCGTCGGCGTGCGCTGCGTGCTCGTCCATGGCGGCGGGCCGCAGGTTGACGCGATGATGCGCCGCGTCGGCAAGGAGCCGGAGTTTCGCGACGGCCTGCGCGTCACCGATGCCGAAACGCTGGAGCTCGTGCGCATGGTATTGGTCGGCAAGATCAACCGCGATCTCGTCGCGACGATCAACGGCGAAACCCGTGAGGAGCCGGTGGCGGTCGGCGTGTCCGGCGAGGATGCCGGACTGCTCACCGTGTCGCCGCGCGACTCTTCGCTGGGCTTCGTGGGCGACGTGAGCCACGTCCGCCCCTCGGTCCTCCACCGCCTGCTCGACGAAGGGCTGACGCCGGTCGTGTCGACGATCGGCGCCGACGAGAGCGGCCAGCCCTATAACGTCAATGCCGACGAGGCGGCACGGGCCATCGCGGTGGCGATGGAGGCGGAAAAAATCGTCTATCTGACCGCCGCGCCGGGCCTCCTCGAAGACAAGGACGATCCCTCGACGCTCGTGCCCCGCCTTACCTCGGCGGAGCTGCGCGGGCGGATCGACAGCGAAGGCGTGCAGGGGGGCATGATCCCGAAGCTTCGCGCCTGCGCCGATGCGGTGGACGGAGGCGTCGGCACCGCGCACATCATCGACGGGCGTGTCGCACACGCGCTGCTGATCGAATTGCTGACCGACGAGGGGATCGGAACCATGGTGAAGCGGGAGAAGAATTGGTGAGCGACCTGATCAGCATCGCGGACCTTGCCGCGCAGGATGTGCGCGATATCCTCGCCCTTTCGGAAGGCGATGCGGGAAAGCCGCTCGCTGGCAAGGGCGTCGCCCTCCTCTTCCAGAAACCTTCGGCGCGCACCCGCAATTCGATGGAGATGGCGGCTGTCCAGCTGGGCGGCCATCCGGTTTATATCCAGAAGGATGAGGTCGGCCTCGGCACGCGCGAGAGCGTGGAGGACGTTGCCCGCACCCTTGCCTGTTACCACAGCATCATCGCGGCGCGGGTGAACGATCATGCCCTCCTTACCGGCATGGCGGCGGCGACGGATACGCCGGTGCTCAACATGCTGTCGGATACCGCGCATCCCTTGCAGGCCCTCGCCGATCTCCTGACCGTCAAGCAACTGCTCGGGCGGGTCGAGGGCGCGAAGCTCGCTTATGTGGGCGATGCCAACAATGTCGCCCGTTCGCTCGCCGAAGCCTGCGCGCTTGTGGGTGCCGAGCTCACCGTCGCAAGCCCCGAAGGCTATGGCTTTCCGGCCGAGGAAGTGGCGCGGCTGGACGGCGTCCGGCAGGTCGCCGATCCCCGGGAGGCCGTGGAGGGCGCCGAGATCGTCTATACCGACGTTTGGGTGTCGATGGGCCAGGATGCCGAAACCGAGGCGCGGATGAAGGCCTTTTCCGCCTATCAGGTAAGCGAGGCGCTGATGGCGGCCTGCCCGCAAGCCTACTTCCTCCACTGCCTCCCCGCCATTCGCGGGCAGGAAGTGGCGGCGGGTGTCATCGATGGCCCAAGGAGCGCCGTCTGGCGGCAGGCGGAAAACCGCATGCATTCGGCGCGCGGCGCGATGGCCTGGATGATGGGAGCGCGGCCGTGAACGAGGTGACGCCCGGCGGCACGTCCCGCGCGCGGCGGCTGCGCATCATCGCCGAGATCATCGGCAACAATGCGGTGCCAAGCCAAGAGGAGGTGACCGCCCGCCTCGCCCAGATGGGCCTCAACGTGACGCAGGCCACCGTCTCCCGCGATCTCGATTATCTGGGCGCGGTGAAGGTGCGCCACGGCGGCGCCGTCCGCTACGCCCTCCCAGGCGACACCCCCGCCGAGCCCATGCCGGGACGCCTTGAGCGCATCTTTTCCGAATGGGTGCTGTCGGTGGAACCCGCAGGCAACATCCTGGTCCTCAAAACCCCGCCCGGCTCCGCCCATATCGTCGGCCACGCGCTCGACCAGGCGCAGCCCGAGGAGATTGCAGGCACCCTCGCTGGCGACGACACCTTGTTCGTGGCCCTGCGTGATGGCGTGAACGCTTATGCTTTGGCGGAGCGGTTTCGGGGGATGATGGGGTAGTCGCCTCAGATCGTATATTTGTCGCAAGTATAGGAAGGCGCGGCTGGGGCCGGATTGGCTGGATTGCTGGCGTCGGAGAGATCACGCAGATCGCGTACCATGAAAGCCGCCTTCGACCGGATGATCGGTTCCCCGAACAAAGCGTCGCTGATCAGCGGCTCATAGCGGTAGATGACCTCCACGAACATCACGGCGGAGTTTTTGGGCGCCATAATCTTGTATCCGGCGTCACCCATGCCG
>DATDNN010000193.1:0-10586 GCA_036518255.1 Allosphingosinicella sp.
CAGGATCTGTTCGCCTTGTGCGAGGTGCCGCTGCCCAATGGCCGCCGCGCCGACATGATGGCGGTGGATGCCAAAGGCATGCTCACCATCGTCGAGATCAAGGTGTCGCGCGCGGACCTGCTCGGCGACCGCAAATGGCCGGACTATCTTGAGTATTGCGACCGTTTCTTCTGGGCGGTGCCGCAGGGCTTCGCGCTCGATCCGTTCGATACCGAGCCGTGCGGCCCGGATTGTTCGGGCCTGATCGTCGCCGATCGTTATGACGCAGCCATCGTTCGCGACGCGCCGTTCGCACCGCTTGCGCCTGCCCGCCGCAAGGCCGAGACTTTGCGCTTCGCCCGGCGCGCGGCGCTCCGGGTCATGGGCAGTATCGATCCGGGCCTAGGCGGCTTCGATTAGAATTTCGGGCCGACAATCTCTTTCGGCTTCTTGGGCGGCTGCTCCATCAGACGCAGGATTGCGGCGGCGCGGCTGTCGCGCCGGGCATAATCGAGCGCGTTAAGCCCCGCGAGCCGATCGGCGGCCTTCGGATTGGCGCCGGAATCGAGGAGAAGTTGCACCATCTGCAGATTGCGGTTCTGAACGGCGAGGATCAACGGCGTCTGCCCGCTGCCGTCCGGCGCGTTCACATTGGCCTTGCGCGCGATGAGGAGCTGCGCGCCCTCGATCCACCCCATTTGGGCGGCGAGGGTGAGCGGAGTATCGCCCCTGGCCGTCGGATAATCGGGCCGCTGCCCCCGCCCGAGGAAGTAGCTGAGCCAGCGGGCGTCGCGGCGCTTAACCACTTCGTGGATCGCCGCCTCTCCTGTCGTGGGGTCGCGATAGTTGAGCACGACCGAGCCCGGCGCCTCGACCAAGCTCTGCGCCTTGGTGCCGTCATCGTCGCGCACGGCCTTGAGGAAGGTATAGCCGTCGGATAGTTGCTGCGCGTCCGCAGGCACCGAAAGGCCCGCCAGCAACGCGGCAACGGCAAGGGTCACATTCTTCTTAACCACGCTCCCACCCCTTACATCAGGCTTGATCGCGGCTCCTTAGCAAAGCATGGCTGGAAGCACCATGAACGGATTGGAAAAATCGCGCGCGCCCTGGCCCTTCCTCCTTGCGCTCTTCGTCCTCCTTGCCGCCTGTTCGCAGCCGGCCGAAACGCCGCCGCTGGAAGGGGCGGCGCTCGGCGGCGCCTTCACGCTCGTCGATCAGGATGGGAAGACGGTAACCGAGAAGGATTATGCCGGCCGCTACCGCATCGTCTATTTCGGCTACACTTATTGCCCGGATGTCTGCCCCGTCGATCTGCAGATGCTGATGAAGGGCTTTGCCGCGTTCGAGCAAGCGGAACCGGACAAGGCGGCGAAGGTCCAGCACATCTTCATCACCGTCGATCCGGAACGCGATACGCCCGCAGTGATGAAGCAATATGTGCGCGCCTTCCATCCCCGCCTCATCGGCTTCTCCGGCACGGCGGATCAGGTGAAAGCCGCCGCCAAGACGTTCGGCGTCTATTACCAGCGCCGCGACGTGGAGGGGGCGAGCGAATATCTGATGGACCATAGCCGCAACGCCGTCCTCTTCGATCCCGACGGCAAGCCGATCGCGCTCCTGCCGCAGGATCAAGGCGCGGATGCGGTGGCGGCCGAGCTCAAGCGCTGGGTGCGATGACGGCGCCCTTCTGGGAAAAGCCGATCGGAGAGCTCAATCGCGAGGAATGGGAAGCCCTTTGCGACGGCTGCGGCAAATGCTGCCTGCACAAGCTGGAGGATGAGGATACGGGCGAGGTGCACCACACCAATGTTGCCTGCCGCCTGCTCGACCGGAAGAATGGGCGCTGCACCCACTATAAAGGCCGCCACGCCTTCGTGCCGGACTGTGTCCGTCTGACCCCGGCCAAGATCGCGGACATGGACTGGCTGCCCTCCACCTGCGCCTATCGCCTGCGCGCGGAAGGCCTGCCGCTGCCCGATTGGCATTATCTCGTCAGCGGCAGCCGCGAGACGGTGCATGAAGCGGGCATGTCGACGCGCGGCTGGACGGTCGCGGAACAGGATGTTGTCGATTTCGAGATGCATGTGATCGACCATGATCTTTAGGCGGGCGCCGGCCCTGGATCTGCCGGAAGGCGTGACGATGAAGCTGTCCGCGCGCGCGAAAGTGCTGCGCCTCCGGGTCGACAGCCGGACGGGGGGCGTGGTTCTCACCGTACCGAAGCGCGTCTCGCAAAGCCGGGCGATCGCCTGGGCGCGCAGTCAGGAGGAATGGATCGCCCGCGCCCGCTCCGCGGTGCCTGCGACACGCCCGATCGAACCCGGAGCAGTCATCCCCTTCCGGGGGGAACAGGTGCGGATCGCGTGGGAGGCAGGCCATCCGCGAACCCCTGATCTTGCCGAGGGGGAAGTACGCATCGGCGGCCCGCGCGAAGGCCTCGACGCCCGTATCCTCCGCTGGCTGAAGCGCGAGGCGCTGACCGCGCTTGGCGACGACACGCGCCTCTTCGCCGCCCGGGCCGGCGTCAGCGTGAGCCGCGTCGGCGTCGGCGACACTGTGTCGCGCTGGGGCAGCTGCTCTTCGTCCGGCGCGATACGCTATAGCTGGCGGCTGATCCTCGCGCCCGATTGGGTGCGCGAGGCGACGGCGGCGCATGAAGTCGCCCACCGCATCCACATGCACCACGGGCCGGGCTTTCACACCCTCGTCGCGGAACTGCTGGGCCGGGATCCGGCGCCCGCGCGCCTCTGGCTGCGCCGGAATGGCGCGGCGCTTCACCGCATCGGCCGGTAAGACCTAGATATTCTGCGGCTGCGCGGTGCTGCTCCGCTGGCCGGGAGCGGGCGGTAGCACGTCGGGCCGCCGCTGGGCGGGCGCAGGCTGGCGTTCCGGGCGCTCGCGACCGATCGCGCGGTCGAGCCATTGCTGGTCCAATCTTTCCTCACCATCGGCGGGCGGCGGCGCCTGTTCGCCCGGGAATGGCGTTTGATCGGCGGGCGGGCCGATCGGATTGCCGTCGGCATCGACCATCATCGCGCCATTGTCGGGCGCGCCGAACCAGCTCTCCTCGTCGGGCTCGGTCTGCCAATCGGGTGGCGCCACCTGGACGTCGAACTGTTCGATCGGCCGCTTGGCCGTCGCCTGGATCATATAGTCGCGGAAGGCGCGGGCGGGCGCGGTGCCGCCCTGCAGCCCTGCAATGCTCTTCGCATCGTCCCGCCCCATCCAGACGCCGGTGGTAAGGCCGCTCGAAAAGCCGATGAACCAGCCATCCTTGTTGGAACTGGTCGTGCCGGTCTTGCCCGCCACCGGCCGCCCAATCTGCGCCGCCCGGCCCGTGCCGGTCAGCACCGCCGACTGGAGGAGATCGGTCATCTGCGCGGCGACCCACGGCGCGACCAGCACCCGGCTTTCATCGTCCCTATGCTGGTAAAGGACGGTGCCGTCGCCCAGCGTCACCTTGGAAATGCCATAGGGCGTCACCGCCACGCCCTTGCGCTGCACGGCGGCGAAGGCGCGCGTCATGTCGATGAGGCGCACGTCCGACGTGCCGAGTACCATGGAGGGCTGGGTGTTGACCGGCGTGGTGATGCCGAAGCGGCGCGCCATGTCGGCAATGGTGCCGAAGCCCACATCCTGGCCGATCTTGGCCGACACCGTGTTGATCGACAGGGAGAAGGCGCCGCGCAGGGATATGGGTCCGACGAAGCGGCGGTTGCTGTTGCGCGGCGACCATCCGGCGATGGTCACCGGGCTGTCCTCCACCATCGTCGTCGGCGTGTAGCCGCTTTCGAGCGCGGTCAGATAGACGAACAGCTTGAAGGACGAACCGGGCTGGCGCCGGGCCTGCGTCGCGCGATTGTAGATGGAATCGACATAATCCTTGCCGCCGACCATCGCCCGCACCGCGCCGTCGCGGTCCAGCGACACGAGCGCACCCTGCGCGCCTTTCGGCGTGTTGGCGTTGATCGCCGCATCGGCGGCGCGCTGCATGGCGGGATCGAGCGTCGTCCACACCTCGATCGGATCGCTCGTTTCGTCGATCAGCGTATCGAGCTGCGGCAGCACCCAATCGGTGAAATAGCGTACGCTGTTCTGCTTTTCGGTCGGCGCGAAGGCAACGCGCGCGGGTTCGGCGGAAGCGGCTTCGGCGGCGCTCAGCATGCCGGTTTCGACCATCAGGTCGACGACCACCTTCGCCCGGTCGCGTGCCGCCTCGGCATCGGCGGTGGGGGAATAATTGGACGGCGCCTTGACGAGGCCGGCGATGATCGCCGCCTCCGACACATTCAGATTCTTGGCGCTGTGGCCGAAGAAGAGCCGGGATGCGGAATCGATGCCATAGGCGCCGCCGCCGAAATAGACGCGGTTCAAATAGAGTTCGAGGATCTGGTCCTTGGTGAAGCGCCGCTCGAGCGCGAGGGCGAGGATCGCCTCCTGGAATTTGCGGGCGAAGGTGCGTTTGTTGGTGAGGAAGATGTTGCGGGCGAGCTGCTGGGTGATCGTCGATCCGCCCTCGCGCCAGGTGCCGCGTTGCAGGCGCACTGCGAAGGCGCGGGTGAGACCGATCGGATCGACGCCGGGATGATAGCGGAAGCGCCGGTCCTCGACGGCGATCATCGCGTTACGCATCACCGGCGGGATTTCGTTATAGGTGAGCCATTCGCCGAAGCTCGGCCCCATGGAAACAAGCACGCTGCCATCGGCGCCGCGCACCCGGATCATCTGCCCCAGATCGTCGCGGCGGACGAGCTGCTGGTAGGAGGGAAGCTGGCTCATCGCCACGCCTACCGCCACGACGAGGGCGATGAGCGCGACGAGGCCTCCGTAAAGCCCGACCTTGAACGATGTGACGAAGAACCGCTTCAGCGGCGAGGAAGCTGCACTGGCCATGAAGGGCGAGAATAGGGGCGGGCGCCATGCACCACAAGCGGGCAATTAGCGGCGATGCCTCTGACGTAAGGATGGGTGGACAAGGAAATGGTGCGGTCGAGAAGACTCGAACTTCCACGGGCTTTCGCCCACAACGACCTCAACGTTGCGCGTCTACCAGTTCCGCCACGACCGCACATTTCATAGATACCGCCGGCTGCCCGGCGTCCGGTAGGCCCGCGCCTCTAGCAAAGCTCTTCGGGCCGCGCAATGCGCTTATTAGTGCGCCTCAATAGAGGAACATCGGCATGCCTTCGACGCGGAGCAGCCGCGCGCGATAGGTTGCCGAATCATAAAGGCTGCCGACGTCCACCGATTTTGTGCCGCCCAGCAGCGTGTCGATCGGCACATGTTCGTAATTGCCGTCGATGAGGGCGACCATCCGGCCATATTCTCCGCGCTGGAGAAGCTGGACCGCAAGGCCGCCGAAGGCGAAGCCTACCATCCGGTCCATCGCGTCCGGCTCGCCCGCCCGCATGAGGTAGGCGAGTTCCTGGACGACGGTGCCGATCCCCGTCCGCTCCTCGATCGCGCGGGCGAGGCGCTGGCCGACGCCCGCCTTGCCGCGCTTGGTCGCGGATTGGGCGATATGGCTCTGGTCCCCGTCCGCATCGGTCGACAGGCGCGCGCCTTCCGAAACGACGCAGACGGCATAATTGGATGGCCGCGATTTCCGGTCGGCGACGAGCAGGGGGAGAAGGATGTCGAGATCGGCCTCCACCTCCGCGATGACGGTGCGGTCCACCTGGGCGAGGAAGCCGGAAAGAAGCGCGGTTTCCCCGCTCCGCCGCCCGAACAATTCGATGACGGCGATCCGCTCGTGGCTTTCGGTCGTGGTGCGAAGCGCGTTGATCGCCTCGACCGAGCGGCTGACCGCGGTCGAGAAGCCGATGCAATAATCGGTGCCGTAGACGTCATTATCCATCGTCTTGGGGATGGAGATGACGGGAAAGCCCTGCGCGGAAAGGTGCGCCGAAAAGCGCAGGGTGCCGTCGCCGCCCAGGGTGACGAGCGCGTCGATGCCGAGGGCGCGGAGCACGTCCAGCACATGGGCGGTGCGGTCGCCGCCCTTCACCGTGCGCGGATCGGCCCGCGATGTGTGGAGGATGGTGCCGCCCATTCGGTCGATCCCGCGCACCTTTTCGCGGTCGAGCCGGTAGGTGAAGGCCTCGACGCTCTTGGGATCGGCGGGATCGATGCTGAGAAAGCCTTCCCAGCCCTTCCGGAATCCGATCACTTCCCAGCCGAGGTCGATGGCGGAAAGAACGATGGAGCGGATGCAGGGGTTGAGCCCCGGAACGTCGCCGCCGCCGGTGAGGATGCCGATCCGCATCAGCCCGCCGCGCCGCCCGCCACGGGCTTCAGGAAATCGCGCCGAAGCGCAGATTGAGTTCGCGCGCCGATTGCGGCACGTCGACTTCCGCGCTGTTGAAGGTCGCGCTCTGCTTCGGCCGCAGGCGCGGCACCGGCGCGGAGATTGCCCAATCGTAGACGACCCGGCCCTGCGCGTCGCGCAGTTCGGCGAGGATCTGGGGCACCTTCTGCACCTCGTCCGTCGGATTGACGACGCGGCCGGATACGGTGAGCAGTTCGTTGCCGCTTTCCATCATCCGCCTCTCGGGCTTGCGCGCATATTCCAGTTCGAGCGCGCTGCCCTTCGAAGCGATGCTGGCGAGCGGATTGGATTTGCCGCCGCCATAATAGGTCCAAGCCGCCACCGCGGCGAGCAGGATGACGGCCACGGCCATCGCCACCCACAGCCAGGTGCGGGTGCGGCGCGGCTCCGGCGCCTCTTCGCAGCTCTCCTCCGCCGCTTCCTCCCGGGCGGCTCGCGTCCCGGCCCGCAGCGCGGCGGCGTCGAAAACGGGTTCGGCGGCGATCGGCCTTGCCTCGACGGCCGGTTCCTCGGGCTCCGCCGCCGAGGGCGGCTGGAGCGGGGAGACGGGCGCTTCCGGCTCGGCCGGAGCCGCCGCCGGGGCGGGGGCCGGGACGGGCGCGGCTTCCTCGGCCGGTGCCGGTTCCTGGAACCAGCCATGCTTGCAGGAGGCGCAGCGCACCTGGCGGCCGGTGGGGCCGACGGCGCTGTCCGGAACGACATAGCGGGTCTTGCACGCTGGGCAGGTAAGGATCATGTCGCGGCCGCCATCCCGAATAATGAAGCTGTCCCGCGAATCTAAGCACGTTAACCGCGCGCCTTGCAAGCGCGGCGAGACGGTTTTCGTAATCCTTACCGCTTTACGGCGCCCCTCGCCTCATGCCATGGCCTTGAATGAGGGCGCGGCAGGCAACGGGAACGGCACTTGGCATCCGGTATCGTCCAGTTCGAACATGTGGGCCTGCGCTACGGCATGGGCGCCGAAATCCTGTCCGATTTGAGCTTCTCGCTCCGCGAAGGCGGCTTCTATTTTCTCACCGGCCCGTCGGGCGCGGGCAAGACCTCGCTCCTGAAGCTTCTCTATCTCGCGCAGGCGCCGAGCCGCGGCGCGATAAGATTGTTCGGCGAAGATGCCGGCCGGCTCGGCCGCGGTGAATTGCCGCTCCTTCGTCGCCGGATCGGCGTCGTGTTCCAGGATTTCCGATTGGCCGATCACCTGTCCGCTTTCGACAATGTGGCCTTGCCGCTTCGCATCGCCGGCGTCGGGGAAAGCGAGATTGCCAGCAGCGTCGGCGAAATGCTTGACTGGGCGGGGCTCGCCGACCGTTCCGGCGCCCGCCCCGCTACCCTGTCGGGCGGCGAGCAGCAGCGCGTGGCGATCGCGCGGGCGGTGATCACGAAGCCGCGGCTCCTTATCGCCGACGAACCCACCGGCAATGTCGATCCGGACATGGCGCTGCTCCTCCTCGCCCTCTTCGATGCATTGAACCGGATCGGCACCACGGTGGTGATCGCCACCCACGACATTCACCTTCTCTCCCGCATGCCGTCCGCCGAAATCATGCGGCTGGCCAAGGGAAAGCTCGCCGACCCCACCGGCGCGCTGCGCCATCCGCCGAAGGGGCATCGGCCATGATCCGCCGTGGGTCAGGGGATGGCGAGCGGCGGCTGCTCCCGCCGGGCGGCGTAACCGGGCCGATGCCCGGGATCGTCGCGGCGATGATGTTCCTCACCGTCCTTGCGGCGGCGGCGAGCCTGGGGCTCGCTTATCTTGCCTCCAGCCTTGGATCGGGCCGCGCGCTCAGCGTCGAGATCGTCTCGGCCGACGCCGCGGCGAAGGCGCGGGACGCCGGGCGCGTGCTCGACATCGTCAGCAGGACGCCGGGGCTGGAAAAAGCGCGCCTCGTGCCGGAAAGCGAAGTGGCGGACTCGCTCCGCCCCTGGCTCGGCGATGTGACGGCCGTGGACATCCCCCTTCCCGCCATCGTCGAGGCGGAAATGCGGGGTGCGGCCGATCTCAAGGCCCTCGAAACGCGGCTGAAGGCGGCGGTGCCCTCGGCGCGGCTTTCGACCAGCGCGGAATGGCTGGCCCCGCTTGCCGGCTTCATCGCGGCGCTGCGCTGGCTTGCCGCCGGCATCCTCCTTATCGTCGCAGCCGCTTCGGTGGCGGTGGTGACGCTCGCCGCCCGCGCGACGCTCGATACGCAGGGCGAGATGATCGAGCTGCTGCACCTTATCGGCGCGACGGACAGCCAGATTGCCCGCCTCGTGCAGCGCCGCATCGCCGGGGATGCGCTCCTCGGTTCGGTGATCGGCGGCGGCGCGGCCTTCCTGCTGCTCATCTTCCTCGGAGAACGGCTCGCTGCCCTGGGTTCGGACCTTCTTGGCGGAATGAGCGCGCCGGGCGCGGACTGGTGGCTGCTCCTGCTCATCCCGCCGCTCGGCGCCTTGCTTGCGATGCTGGTTGCCCGCCACGCCGTTTTCCGGGCATTGAAGCGTTTCCCATGATCAGCCGCGCCCTTTCCTTCCTGCTTCTCCTTTATCTGCTCGGCTATGCGGCTTTCGTCGTACTGCTGCCGCGCCCGGCCGACATGCGCCGCACCGACGGCATCGTCGTGTTGACCGGCGGGCCGGGCCGCGTCGCGCGGGGGCTCGATCTCCTCGGGAAGGGCCGGGCCGAACGGATGCTGATCTCCGGCGTCGAACGGAGCGTCCGGGCGCGGGAGCTCGCCGCCGAATATCGCGCCGACCCACGCCTCTTCGACTGCTGCGTCGATCTTGGCCGGGAATCGATCGACACCCGCTCGAACGCGATCGAAACCGCGCGCTGGCTGAAGCGCTACAAGGTGAAGACGGTGCGTTTCATCACCAACGACTGGCACATGCCACGCGCGCGCCTGGAGCTTTCACTGGAAGCGCCTGACGGGGTCGAAGTGATCGAGGACGCCGTGCCGGGCAAGGCGAGCTTCCGTCAGCTGTTCAAGGAATATAACAAATATCTGCTGCGCTACGGCGCGGTGCTGGTGGGCATCTGATGGATTTCCTCCGCTCGGCCGCCTTCGCGCTGCTCTTCTATCCCGGAACGGCCTTCTACGTCGCCTTGACCTTCCTCGGCGGCCTCATCGGGCGCGAGCCGCTGATGCGGGGCGTCGTGGCCTGGGCCGCTTTCCACCGCTGGTGCGCGCGCCGCCTGCTCGGCATCCGCGTCTGTGCCGAAGGGCCGATGCCCACCGGCCCGGTCCTCATCGCCGCCAAGCACCAGTCGATGTTCGAGACGATCGATCTCGTCCTGACCCTGGACCGCCCCGCCGTGGTGCTGAAGCGCGAGCTTGCCGACATTCCCGGCTGGGGCTGGGCGGCCCGCGCTTATGGCGTCATTCCGGTGGACAGGGACGGCGGCGCGCCCGCGCTCCGGCGCATGCTCCGCGCGGCGCAGGCGGCGATCGCGGAAGGCCGCGACATCCTCATTTTCCCAGAAGGCACGCGCGTGGCACCGGGCGATCAGCCGCCGCTCGCCTCCGGTTTCTCCGGCCTCTACAAGGCGCTGGGCCTCCCCGTCGTGCCGATTGCCCTCGACAGCGGGCGGCTATGGCCGAAGGGCCGCTTCGTGAAGCATCCCGGCACGATCACCATGCGCTTCTTCGATCCCATCCCGCCCGCCCTTCCGCGCGAGGAGATAGAGGCGCGGGTCCACGCCGCGATCAACAGCCTGGACGCCTAACCGCCAATCCAGTGTATCGCGCTGCCATGGGGCTGGCAGGTGGCGAGCAGCCGGTCCTCGCCGGAAGGAAACAGCATCAGCCGTAGCGCCGTTTGCTTGTCGTCCATCTCCTTTTCGAACCGGAGCCAGCCGAGCGGCGTCTCTGCGTTTGCTGCGGCACCGGCCTTTTGGATGCGCGCAGCGATATGTTGCTGAGCCGCCTCGGGAAAATATTGATAGGCGACGGAGTGCATCACCACGCGCCCGATACCCGTCTCGCCGGGCACCGGAAGGTGCGCGTCAAGCCATTCCGCCGCATCGCCTTCATCGACCGTCGGCGGCTGTTTCGCGGCGATGGCGAGCGCCCGTTCGAGCTGAGCGATGCGCCGCTCCTGATCCGCCCATACGTAGGCGAGCAGCCGTTCTCGGTCCCGAACCGGATCGACGGGCATGAGGTCGACGCCGCGCCTGGAAACGATCTCCACCCTTACGTCGGGCGGTGGCGCCCCGGTCCAGCGCGGCTTCATCTGAAGGGCGGAGCCGGGATCACCCGCCCGCGTGCCGCCGAGATCGTAGCCATAAAGATCGAGATTGAGATTG
>DATDNN010000194.1:0-4536 GCA_036518255.1 Allosphingosinicella sp.
CCGCGGCCGCACCTCGGCCGTGAACCTCCAGGGCGCCTGATCGAGGCAGACGAACGGCGGGAGGGGCGGGGCCGCATGGCCGCCCCCATCCTTCCGCCGCACCGCCCCGGCCCTTGCGCCGGGGCACCCCTTCCGGCCCTGCGAGGAGGCGTGATGAGCGTACAATATTATATCGACTGCGCCGCGCGGGCGCGGGGAGAGGCGGATGCCGCCATCCTCGACAATGTGCGCGAACGCTGCCTGCGCTCCGAAGCGGCCTTCCTCGACATGGCCAGCCGCGCCGAGAAGAGCGCCCGGATGCGGGCGCGGATCGAGGCGGAAAAGGCGGAGGCGCGGGCCATACCGGCCCTCAGCCCCAACCAGGACGGCGACAATGACGGCCCGGACGACGGCCCGCCGCAACACGACTGACTATCCCCGAAACGAAAGCATTATGACCGATTACAGAAAACGCCCGCCGGCCCGTGCCGGGGCGAGCGGCGCCGCATTGACGCGCGCCGGACGAACGGCCCTCCCGGCCCTTCCCACCCTCTCCTTCCCCGACCTCATCGCCCGCGCCGCGGCGATCGAGGTGCTGGGCTAGCCTTATCGAACCCCCGCCGGGCCGTTCGCTCAGGCGGCGGCCTTCATCCTCGCCATCATGCTCCGCTCGTCGGGGCGAAGGGTCAGCACCTCGACGCCGGTCGCGGTGACGGCGACGGTATGTTCGAACTGGGCGGAGAGGGACCCGTCCTGCGTGACGACCGTCCAGCCATCCGCCTCCGTCCGGACGGCGCGGCGGCCCTTGTTCAGCATCGGTTCGATGGTGAAGGTCATGCCTTCCTGGAGCCGGAGCCCGGTGCCGGGCCTGCCGAAGTGGAGGACTTGCGGATCCTCATGCATCTCGCGGCCGATGCCATGGCCGCAATAGTCGCGGACGACGCTGTAGCCGTTCTTCTTCGCATGACGCTCGATCGCATGGCCGATGTCGCCGAGGCGGGCGCCGGGGCGGACCTGGCCTATGCCCTTCCACAGGGCTTCGTAGGTGACCTGCACAAGGCGCCGGGCGGCGGGGGCGACGGTGCCGACGAGATAGGTCTTGCTCGAGTCGGCGATATAGCCGTTTTTTTCGAGGGTGATGTCGAAATTGACGATGTCGCCATCCTTCAGGATGTCGGCGGCGGAGGGGACTCCGTGGCAGACCACCGCGTTCACCGAAGCATTGAGGACGAAGGCGAAGCCGTACTGGCCCTTGCTCGCGGGGCGGGCGTGGAGTTCCTCCACGATGAAGCGTTCGACGCGGTCGTTTACCTCCATGGTCGAGAGGCCGGTGAGGGGGGTGCGGTCCAACATCGCGAAGACGGCGGCGAGGAGACGGCCGGATTCCGCCATCAGCGCCAGTTCGTGAGGCTGCTTCGTCATGCGGCGGCAGCGGCGCGGGGCTCCGCGCGCGCGGAATCGGGCGGCGGAGGCGCGACCCCGGCCTCACGCAGTTCGCGGGCGAGGATTTCGGCGACGGTGAGCGCGGGGCTCATTTCGCAAAGCATGCCGATCCTGATCCAGTAAGCCGCCTGCGCGTTGATCGAGCGGCAGGAGATTTTGGCCGCGCGGCGGAGCTGGTCGTGCAGCGCCTCGTCGATATTCACGATGCCCATAAGACTCCCAATATATGATTCGTATATGAACCATTTATAGTGAAAGCGCGGCCGATGCCAAGGGACGGCGCTTCCTGCCCGCTAACGTCTTCGGACGATTAGGTTATCCCTGCGGGCGGTGCTATGGTGTGTCCATCACGGGCACACCCGAGTCTTCGTAAGCGCCCGTGGCTGAGAGACCTGGCTTCAAAGCCGGCACGCGCTCCCGCTTACAAGGCCAGGAGCCCGATATGGACATGAACTATCTCTATCATCGTCAGCAGACCGAGCTGATGCGCGCTGCCGAGGCGGCGTGCCCGCAGGCGCAGAGGGCGCATCGGGAACTGGCGGAAGAATATGGCCGCAAGATCGCGGAGCGGCGGGAGCTTTTCGCGATGCCTTCGCGGCGGCGATAGACACCTCTCCCTTCCGTTCACGCCGACGGGGCCGGACAGGCGCCATTCAGCAGGCTTGCCTTAGCGCGGCGGCTTTGGGACATAGGAGCGGGGGCTCCAGGGGAGGGACGATGATGAACAAGGTGATGATGGCGGGCGCGGCGGCTTTGTGCGTGGCGGCGGGCGCGGGCGCGGCTGTGACGCTGGGCGGTATGCGCCCGGCCGAAGCGCAGGTGCAGGCGCCGGTTCAGCCCGCCGTGCAATTCGCCGAGGCCGCGCCGAGCGGCGGCGGCAAGAAGAAGGAATGCAACAGCATCTGCCAGACGCTCGAGAAGGTCCACCGGATGGGCGAACTCGAACGGCAGGCCGCGGCGGCGGACGCGCAGGGCGCGCGCCAGGCGCTCGGCCAGTCGATGGTGTCGCAGGCCGTGGCGGCGGCTTCGCTGCCTGAGCCGGGACGCAAGGCGGACGGCCTTGGCGCGGTTTCCGGCAAGGCGATCATGCCCGACGGCGTCAGTTCCAAGGGCGTCGTCGCCATCGCCTGCGCGGCGCCGTTCGACGGCTGCCGCACCAAATATATGGCCGCCGAACCCAAATTCGCGATCGGCAAGGTCGCCTCGCTCGTCGTACCGGTGGTGGGCGACCGCTTCCACTTCATCGCGTGGAAGGATGAAAATGGCGACGGCGTGTTCAGCGCGGGCGACTATTTCGCGGTGGCCGAGGACGGGGACTCCGTTTCCTCCATCGCCGACGTCGGATCGATGCACATGCGCATGGCCGAGCCTTCGGACCTGTAAGGGGGGGCGCTCTTCCGGCGGCGGGGGTTTTGATTGGCCCGGCCGGCCGCCGCGGGATTCATCTTGAGCCGTGCCGCTGGGCTCCGGCTTTCGCCGGAGCACTGGGGCGGCTTTTCCGACGGCGGCTGCGGGTTTCCCATTGCTCCGGCTGGCCGTGCGGTGTTCGTCTTGAGCCGTGCGGCTGGGCTCCGGCGTTCGCCGGAGCACTGGCCTTCGCCGGAGCACTGGCCTTCGCCGGAGCACAGGCCGTTGCACTGGGCGTTCCGCCTGGCCTGCACGCACTTGGCGCGATCAGTAGAGGAAGGGGATGAGCCGCTTCGTTTCCTGCTGATAGCGGACATAGGCTTCGCCCAATTGGGCGACGAGGGCGGTTTCCTCCACCCGGATGCGATACCAGTAAGCGGCGAGCAGGACGGCGAGCGCGAAGAGGAAGGCGGCGGGGGCGTGGAGGAGGAGCGCGCTTCCGAGCGAGGCGAGCAGGGCGCCGAGATAGGAGGGGTGGCGGACCAGGGCATAGGGGCCGTGGCGGATCACCTGCTGATCGTCCTGCGTCTTCACGGTCGCGGTGAAATAGCGGCCGAGGAGACGGATGCTCCACACCCTTAGCCAGGTGCCGCCCGCCAGCACGGCAAGGCCCGCCACCGTCCAGCCATCCAGCGCCCAGACGTGGACGGTCCCGGCATAGGCCCATTCGATGACGCCCGCCGCCTGCGCGGCGAGGAAGCCGAACAGGATGAAAAGCACGCTGTTCTTGTCGCGCCGCTGATCGGCGGCGACGTCGGTGAGACGGATGGGCGGCTGGGTCGCGAAGATGACGACGGTCGCGAGAAGGAGGATCGCCATGTGCGGGGTGGCGATGAGGTCGGGTCGGCCCGCGAGCGGGAGCAGATAGGCAAGGGCGGTGAAGACCGCGATGGAGACGAATTTCTCTTTCATGGCTTTCCCCCCTTTTATAGCGCGGCGACCATCCGGCCGGTGGTCATGAACTCTTCCGCCATGCCTTCGAACCGGTCGTGGAGATGTTCGGGGACGGACGAGCCTTCCGAAAGATCGAGGCAGAGGCGCCCGACCACGCCCGCGAGCTTCACCCCGTTCACCATATAATGTTCGGTCTCGCCGATATAATGATAGCCGTAGCGCCGGTAGGCCTTCGGATAGGAGGCGAAGGTAACGCCAAGGCCCACCCGCGCCCCGCTGTGGATCATCGCGGTGACGGTGGTGCATTCGATCACGAACTGGGCGAGCTTCATGCCGCGATGATCGTCGCAGATGACGAACCGCCCGGCCTCGCAAAAGGGATGATCGCCCCGCCACCGTTCGTAGAAGGCGCGGGTTTCGTCCGAATAGCCGACGAAGGGAAAATCGTCGTGCGGCAGGGCCTGGAGCCCGGCGGGATCGCCGCATCTGTCGTCGTAAATGCGGTGGCGCCGGCCGAGGTCGTAGACATGGCTGTTATAATGCGCGGCCTTGTCGACGATGAGGCGGATGCCGCCCACCAGATCCTCGCCCGCATAGAGGCCGTAAAATTTTGAATGCAGATCGTGGAGATCGAGATCGATCCCGGCATCATTGTCGTTGAGAAACGGCGCCAGCGCGGTTTGCAGATAGAGATCGCGGCGCAACCTGAAATATTTTTCCAGATCGGAATTCTGGACGATTTCCCTGAACGAATACATGGATCCCCTCCGCCCCGGACAGATCGATGAAAAGGCTTCGATGCCCAAGCATCGA